>CAYWAU010000023.1:0-17196 GCA_964456395.1 uncultured Dehalococcoidaceae bacterium | reverse complement strand
TTGGATGACCTCCTCTCTTTATAATCAGTTAGAGTTCGGGTCATCCAATACTTAAGAAGACTCTGTGTGAATAGCTTCCGAGAAGCTTGTTATACCCTAAACTAAAACTTATTGTAAGTATACCACAAAATTAACATTCCTGCAATTTACGCTCATGAAGTAACATTCTGGGGTTTGGCAACTTTATGACAACGGTAGCAAACTATATGACAACTATTTCACAACGGGAGTAAACTAGGCAGGACGCCTCTATTGCTAACCCCGAAATTGAGAGCTTTTTTGAGCTTTCACTAATTCCTGCTTCCCCTTACGGGAGGCAGGACCATGGTAATCCCTAATCTCCTCCTCGTTTGTTTAACTTCCATTTTTCAGCAACCTGAAGCTAAACTAGCTTCCCTCTATCAAGAGCCCGACGGTAAGTACCGCCGAGAAGGCTGATGATGCGGGCGAGAAAGCGAAAAGCGCAGCTGCCGCCGCCATTAAGAAAGCCGAAGAAATGGCGGCAAGAATAGAGAAAGCTCACCAGCAGACCGTCGCTGAGGTAAGTGAAAATGTTGAACTTATGGTTTCAGTTAATGCTTATGCACTGGAGGCACGGTAACGTCGGGTTCAGCAGAGTCTTCAGAGCTTGTAGGTTCTATGGCTGTTGGCTCCAAATTGGATGGCGTTGTAGTTGGTGATACATCCTGAGGATTGATGAGCTTCATTAGGCTTTCCCATTCTTCTGGGGTTATCTTTGACTTTGGTGCTGGTAACCACCGAATCGGCTCGCCGCTCGAGGTCTCTCTGCAAAAAACAGGTAAACCATATATGGTCAAGGTTTATTTAACCGCTTGGCAATTAATCGCCGCATGGTGCGAAAAGACTGTGGGCCTACTGCCCGGCGTATAGAACCCATAATACCTTGCGGTGCCAGCAGCATTATGGTAACCAATATTATACCCTGTATGAGGAGACTGGCTCCACCATATCTGGCTAAAAAGAAATGCAAAATGACGACGATAACCGCGCCAACGGCAGGACCTTCTTCAATACGTATACCTCCTATTACGGTAGCGAGTATCAATATCATCGTCCACTTTACATTAAAGGCGCTAGTCGGCTCTATAAATCCTTGGGAGATATAGAAGACGGCTCCAGCTAGTCCCGTTATAGAGGCGCTAATGATAAAGGAGTAAAACTTCAATTTAAAAACGTTTATTCCGGAGCTTGCGGCAGTGCTAACATTATCGCGAATTGCCGCCAGTCCTAATCCCAGATTTGAGCGCAGGATATATCGCATACAGAGGACTGAGACAATACAGATAATGAGAGCCAGCCAGTAGGACTCTACGGAGGAAACAAGCGTCGCCCCTTTCACTGCATAGCCGGCACCCTTGCCATATAGCACACCTCCAACAGGTCTCCAGATTAAAAGGATAATTCTCAGTATTTCAGGAACAATTAATGTTCCGACCGCGAAGTAAATGCCGCTAAGTCTAAAGACAGGCGTAGATATGATTACAGCAAACAAAGCGGCTACGATGGCACCAGCTATTATTCCCAAATAAATTGGTACACCAATCCAGGCTAATATTGCCAGGGTGTACCCGCCGAGTCCGATAAATGCCGGCTGGCACAGGGATATCAGACCACAGTAGCCAGCGAGCAAATTCCACATATTGGCTAAAGCCAGGTATATGAAAAAGAGAAAGAGGTAAAGGAGCCAAGCTTGAGGTATCCCTATCACCGGAAACAATGCCAGCAACACGGTGGCCACTATTAACGGTGTCAATCCCCCCCTTAATCGGGATATGCTTACTCTCACGTTCCTCCTAACGACCGAATATACCCTGTGGTCTTACAGCTAACACTATAAGTACGATCAGGTAGGCAACAAGCATCTGAGCGCTAGCGCCCAGGAAGTAGCCACCTAAGGTTTGGGCTAACCCCATCACCAAGCCTCCGATGAGTGTCCCTGCTATACTTCCCAAACCTCCCAGGACAACAACGCCGAAGGCGATTATCAAGAAGGAGACCCCTGATTGCGGAGTGAACGGAAAGGTCAGCCCGAGGAAAACGCCGGCTATAGCAGCAAAGGCCATGGCAATAGCGAAGGCAAACGCATATGCGCGGTTAGTGTTTATGCCCATCAGTTGAGCCACTCCCCTGTCTTGAGAAGCCGCGTTAATAGACATGCCCAAATAAGTCCTCTTCATGAATTCACGGAGGAAAAGCATCACCACCAGAGCAACAATAAAATCGAGCAGATATACCAGCGGGACATGAACTGTGCCCATACTAAAACTCTCAAGGGCGTAAGATGGTGATAACCCTCTCGACTGCGGAGACCACACTATCTGGTAGAGATTTTGTAATATTATAGAAATACCAAAAGCAATTATCAATGGGGCTTCCATTGAAATTCTGAAGGCTCGGTTCAGCAGGTATCTTTGAATACCGAAACCGATGGCAAACAATACCGGTATTCCTATAACTAGGCTCAGAATAGGGTCCAGCCCCAAACCCGACATCATCGCGAAAGCCAGGTAGCTACTTAATAATACCAGGTCTCCATGAGCCACGTTTATCAGATTCATGACCCCGAAAACGAGGGAAAGCCCTAGGGCGATTAACGAATATAATCCGCCCAGCAGGATGCCCATTACTAACGGGGTTGCCAAGCCACTTAAAACGTCCAAGTCCATCTGTAGCTAATCCTAATCTGCTTCACGTACCGAAGTATGCTTTTTTAACCTTTTCCTCCTCACGAAGGTCTTCCGTCTTCCCGCTTAAAACAACACGACCGGCTTCAATAATATACGCTCTATCAGCTTCCTTGAGGCTCCTCCTCACGTTCTGTTCAACAAGAATGCCGGTAATACCCCTGGCTCTGATATCACGCAAAACCCTGTAAAGTTCATTAATAACTATGGGGCTTAGACCAAGAGACATTTCATCAAAAAGCATGAGTTTCGGGTCTGACATTAGTCCACGCCCTATCGCCAGCATCTGCCGTTCCCCTCCGCTCAGGGTCTTAGCTAGCTGATTTTTCCTCTCTTGTAACCTGGGGAAGTGCTCGTACACTTCCTTGAGGTTTTGCTCTCGCCTCGATCTGGCTTTGCGGTTGTATGAACCTATGGTAAGATTTTCCAGCACGGTCATGTTGGGGAAGACCCTTCCGGCTTCGGGAACCTGGCAAACGCCAAGGGTAACTACGTGAAAAGGCTCTAGGTTAGTTATGTCCTTGTCCTCAAATTCAATAGTGCCCTTAGTGGGATGAATTACACCCGATATGGCATTAAGCAGAGTGGATTTGCCTGCCCCGTTGGCTCCGATAATAGCTACAATTTCTCCGGGTTTAATCGTTATGCTTGCACCCCATAAGGCCTGCAAACCTCCATAAAACACATCTATATTGCTGACCTTTAGCAGTGATTCATCAGGCATTTATGGCTCTGCCTTTCCTTAATGTTTTTTAACGCCAGATAACGTACCCGCTTATTCCGAATCTCCCAGGTAGGCTTTAATCACCTTGGGGTCTTGCATCACATCACGGGGTTTGCCTTCGGCGATTTTCTGGCCTTCATCCATAACGATAAGTCTGTCAACAGCCTCCGTCATCACTCTAATAACGTGTTCAATCAGCATAATTGTTACGCCCATTTCGTGTATATCTCTCAGGATTTCCAATATTCGCGGGATTTCCGCTTCGGTTAAGCCCGCCGCCACTTCATCAATGAGCAGCAGTGACGGTTTGGTGGCTAATACTCTGGCTAACTCGAGCCTCTTTAAGGCTACCTCATCCATATCTTTGGTGAGCGTATTTTTCTTCTCGGAGAGGTCCAAAGCATCAAGTACTCTGACAGCTTCACTTTCGGCCTCAGCTCTGGGAAGTCCTCTTCCGAATATAGCCGCTACCACGATATTTTGCAGAGCGGTTAAAGTGGTCAAGGGCTGAGGAATCTGATAAGTTCTGGCGATGCCAAGGTGACAAATCTTATGCTGGGGCAGACCGCGGATATTACTACCCTTAAACTTGATTGTTCCAGAGTCGGGTCTGTAGACACCGTATATGAGATTTACCAGTGTTGTCTTGCCGGCACCGTTGGGGCCCATCAAGCCGACAATCTCGCCTTCCTGCACGTCCACACTGAAGTTTTTGACGGCAGCTAATCCACCGAAATATTTGTTTACGTCACAGACAGAAAGAATGGGCCTTTCCAATCAATCACCTTTCGCCCGTTAAAAGTTAGGTGAAAGTTTTAAAAAAGACTATGCCCTTTATTTCAAGAATATCAATTCCCTTAATAAGGTGAGCAACAGGTTACCCTCATAGTGCCAACTGCCTTAAGTGTGCTCTCTCTTTTGAGTATGCGGGGGCTTGCACCGACGTGCAAACCCCCGCCCTATATCCTGCCTTAGTTTACTGATACTTTAAGGTAGTGGGAATATTGGTTCAGCGGTAGCAGGATAGAAGTCGTGTGCGGAAAAGATTACCTTGTAGTCCCAAACCTCCGGAGAGTCAACCTTGAACCACTGACCAAGGCAAATAGGGAATCCGCTGAACTGGAACTCGTCGTACAGGGCGCGGCCGCGAATGGTCATCATGTCAGTCTGGGCCAGAGCGGCATTAACCGCATCGCCGTCGAGGGTACCGGCTCTTTCAATGGCATCAAGCAGGATTTGTGCCTGGCAGTAGCCGGAACCAACAAGCTGGTGCGTCGGCAGTCCTGTCTCAGCCTTCCATCGCGCATCGAGCGATATCGGAGTCGTATCGCCGATTCCAGGGGCCTGAATTGTTGGCACCCACTCAACCAGGGCCGCGATGCCCCACGGCAGGTCACCACCCCAGGAGATAACGTCCGCATAGATCATGGCGGCTTTTTCGGCTATGAGTACCTTGGGCTTATAGCCCTGCGAGTAGCACTGCCGCCACAGTGTCCCGAACCAGGGAGCGGGAGCATTGCCAACGAGTAGTTCACAGTTATTATCTTGCCATTGTTTTATCATTGGCGTAAAGTCAGTAGTATCTAGAGGGGCTATACCCAGTTCATCCTTAGCACCTAAAACATCAAAGCCCTGTGCTGCCAGTGCTCCTGAAAATGCTTCGTACCAGCCTCTGCCGTCCGGGTCATCTGAGGCGAAGGCCGCTACTTTCTTGTTGGTCTGGCCACCATACTTATCGAGAAAACTAAACCACACATCCATCATAGTATATCCCGGTGCATTCCTGAAATCACCCGGTGAGAATGGGGCACCGATATGAAAGCCACTCTCCCAGGTATAATTCCAGGGTCCGGCAGCCTCGCGCAGAGCATTATTTGGTTCGAAAGGACCAGCGAAACAAACAAATGGCGTCGTGTACCTCTCGGCCACGGTAGCCATGGCAGCAATGAAAGGCGGCCATTGGGGCGGCGATACCAGGAAGTTTACCTTTTCGCTGACCATAAGGTTTTCTGCCAGCGTTCCTGCCTTTACCGGGTCGCTCTCATTATCAAGGATTACCAGTCTGACCGGCAATTTCTTATCGTACTCTTTGACATATACTCCACCCAGCTTGTTGATGTCATCAACAGCTGCCTGCAAGCCAAATGCCCCGCCTTGCCCAAAACCGGCACCACTGCCAGTTAACCCTACCGTAGAACCCAAAACAATTTCACTTGGTGCCTCTGGGCCGCCCTTACACGCCGGCAGCGCTGCCAGCAGTAAGACCAGAACCGTTACAATGAGCCCAGCTACCATAATACTGTGCCATAACCTCTTCATTCGACTTTACCTCCTTTATATATTATTCACCTTGTCAGGTACTACCAAACCATCGTGACTATATTAAAACCCCCATTTAGATTATTTTATTATAATGTGTTTGTCAAGTATTAACCGATTTATTTGTAGGCCGTGTATTTTACGAAATCAGAAGATAAATTTTGAGTTGTTACAGTTTAATGTTGTAAAATCATTAATCATTGGCTAAATTAGGAGGGTGCCATGTTACCTAGTCTGATGAAAGCAGTACAATTTTATGAATATGGTGAACCATCTGTCTTGCAGTATCTTGATGTGCCCCTGCCTGAAATTGGTGATAACGATGTTCTTATCAAAGTGAGGGCAACTTCGGTCAACCGATTTGACCTGAAGATGAGGCGCGGTCAAATACCACAGATTCCGGGGCGTGACCCTTTTCCAATGCCATTTCAACCGGGCAGAGACGTGGCTGGCGAAGTCGTGGCAACCGGCGCAAAAGTGAGTCGTTTCAAAAAGGGTGAACGCGTTGTAGGTATGGCTCATCCAGCCTGCGGGCAGTGCGACAACTGCTTGCGTGGGTTTGATAATTTGTGTACTAATATAAAGCTACCCGGGCATCAACTCCCCGGTGGTTATGCCGAGTATGTCTCACGCAAGGAATCTGAACTATTGCCGGCTCCAGAAGGCGCTTCATATGAGAAGCTGGGCAGCTGTCTTTGGTCCTATGCTTGCGCCTGGAACATTATATCAAGACGTGGCAAGCTACGAGCCGGGCAGTCGGTGCTTATCACCGGTGCCAGCGGTGGTATGGGCACCGCCGCCATTCAATTGTCCCGCCTCGTTGGTGCTTCAAAAATCTTGGCCACGACAGGTTCGCCAGACAAGATGGAACGGCTCAATCAGCTGGGTGTTGACCATGTCATAGATTATCGAGATACCGATGTACCAGGCAAAATCAAATCGATGACCGAAGGAACGGGCGTAGACCTTGTCATAGACCTTGTTGGCGGCGAGATGTTCATTCTTGGGCTGAAATGCCTGCGCATGGCGGGAACCATGGTTAATGTTGCCGGTGAAGATGCGGAGAACTCAATACCGATGCGCATGCTGACGGTAATGCTTCTACATACGCATGTCAATATTCTTGGTGTCCGCGGTGCCAAGCGAATAGATAACAAGACTGTCCTTGAATTCCTTAGCGAGGGGAAAATTGACCCGGTGATTGACCAGGTCTTGCCCTTGAGCGAGGCTGTTAAAGCACATGAGATTATGGAAAATAGACAACAGTTGGGCAGGATCGTTCTGGTGCCATAATCACCTTCCGAGGTTTCTGGCCCATTGTCCTGCGGTTCGGCCTCTTCCCTCGGTTGTTGTTGACAACCAGGAAGCCCTGCTGTACTATAAAATATCAGAATTTCCCGAAATTTTGAGAAGCAATATCAAATGTTGATGGAGGTTTTATCATGGACATCAATCTCAATTTTGACAATAAAGTGGCTGTTGTAACCGGAGGCTCAAGAGGTATCGGTCTGGGATGTGCCGAAGCATTGGTTGAGAGAGGTGCCAAAGTTGCTGTGATAGGCCGCCAGCCCGAAAATATAGCCAAGGCCACCGAGATTCTGCAAAAGAAAGGCGTGGTCAAGGGTTACCAGCTGGATGTGCGGGATTTATCCGCAATCGGTCCAACATTCGAGCGTATCAGGAAAGAAATGGGTGAAATAGACATACTGGTGTGTAGCGCTGGTGTTGACCTCGGGCCTACGCCGGCTGATACTATCACTGAAGAACAGTGGGATGCGCTACATTCGGTTAATATTAAGGGGACTTTCTTTTGTATTCAAGCGGCCGGACGTCAGTCTATGATACCACGTAAATCAGGAGCTATCGTAGTTATTGCCTCTGTAGTGGGTGTCATAGGTGCGCCGATGTGTATTGGTTATAATACCAGCAAGGCGGCAGTGGTTCAGATGGTACGTTCTGTGGCTGTCGAGTGGGCACAGCACAATATCCGTATTAACGCAGTGGCCCCTTCTTGGGTCCTGACCGATATGGCAAAATTTGTACTGGAAAATCCGGAATTTGAGGCTGCCGAAATGGCTAAGATACCTTTGCACCGCTGGGCAAAAGTTGAGGATGTAGTTCCTGCTGTGTGTTTCCTAGCCAGCGATTTAGCTGGTATGACGACTGGCGATACGCTCTTAATAGACGGGGGATGGGCCGCTCACTGATTTAAACCATTTATATTACGGGCTGGTCAACATTATCAAGGTTATCTTGTTATATTATGACAACTCGTGTAAGAATACTATCTTCCAAGTTTATAATCATAAAAACTAGGGGTAACGAAAATGGAGATAAAAACATACAAATGTTATTCCGGGGATATTATAATGCCGTGGGGAAAAGGTACAGTTGTGAAGGGAGCCAAGGGGTTTGTCTTCCTTGGCGGCAGCACAGGATGGGTTGATGGCTACAACCCAAAATCGCCGGACTATCCAGACAGCAAGACAGTTGTGGAGGGAGCCGCTGCACAAACAAGGCTGGTTCTTGAAAAGATTAAAATTGCTCTGGAAGAGATGGGGTCATCTCTGGAACATATAGTCAAGCTGACTTTTTATATAAAAGGACCTTTCCCGGACGGAGTAGGCAAATCTCCAAATTGGCGACCAGACGTAATTGATGCATTTTTTAAAGAATACTGCCCTCGTTTATGCAGTGATAACAATCCGCCACCTTCTGAATTAATTGGTGTGTCGGGCTTAGCTCACCCGGATATGGTTATAGAAATAGTCTGTATCGCCGCGCTTCCGTAGGGTTAGCTACATGCTTGCAGCCGCCCGCCGGGATATCAACGAAGGAGTATAGAATCAGATGCTCCTGTCTATTAACCCATCATCATTGTGGGTAACAGCGTGATGATTATTGGGAAAGCAACTAAAATAATTATCGTAGCCACTATCGGGAAATACATGGGAAGAGCCGCTCTGAAGACGCCCTCTACGGTAACCTCCGGACCGGCAACAGCCTTGACGGTGTAAACACACAGACCAAACGGAGGGGTGATAGTACCAAGGTTCAGCGCCACCGTAGTCAGAACTCCAAACCAGATAAGGTCTATGCCGGCGGTTTTGATTATCGGGGCAAAGATGGGGATGGTTATGAACATTATGGACATGGCATCTATAAAGCAGCCCAGGATGGTGAATATAACCATCAACACAATCACCAGCATCAGAGGCGATAGCCCTGAATTGAGAATGAGTTCGCCCAGCCACGTGGGTAAACCACTGATGGTCAGCAGGCGGGAAAAGACGCTGGCGCCGATAATGACCAGGTTTAACATGGCCGTGGTGAAGGCTGTTTCTATCAGGGATTCTTTCAGGTTACTCCTGGTAAGCTTCTTTCTGGCTATAACTATAATCAGGGCGGCAAAGGCGCCTACGGCGGCCGCCTCTGTAGGCGTAAATACCCCGGAATAAATCCCGCCGATGATTATAACCGCCAGCACAAGCATTGGCCAGGCTTTCACTGTGTAGGATATCTTTTCCTTCCAGCTATATAATGCCTTGGATGGCGGGGCTATCCTGGGGTTTTTGACGGCCATAAAAAATACACCCAGGGAAAGGATTAGTGCCTGAAGTATGCCGGGCAAAACGCCAGCCATCAGCATCTGGGCTATAGACGCTTGAGCCAACATGCCATATATCACTGCGTATAAGCTTGGAGGAATGAGCATGGCAATGCCAGCGGCCACAGCTATGCTGGCACAGGCAAAATTTGGCTCGTAGCCTTCTTTTTTCATCTCAGGGTAGCTCACCTTGGTGAAAACAGAAGAGGCGGCTACCGACGAGCCGGAGGTAGCCCCAAAAGCGGTACAAGCCCAGACGGTAGCTATGCCAAGACCCCCCCGGAACCTGCCTACCCAGCTGTTGATGGCACTATAAGCTCCTTCACTGATGCCGCCGTACAGGCTGAACATTCCCATGAGAATGAATAGGGGGACTACGGAAAGCTCATAAACGGCGATAGAATAATAGGGGGTAGATTTTAATAAACCAATGACACTGTCAAAGCTGCCAAGTATCACGAATGAGCCTATGGCACCAGTCAGCGCCAGGACCAAGCCTATGTGTACCCCCAGGATAAGCAGGATGATGGTGAGAACAAAGAATCCGGCAGCAATAAGTTCGGAGCTCATTATTTCTCACCAGCCTTACTTGCACTCGAGAACTGGGCGACGTTCCGAACAAGGTCAATGATATATTGAATTAAAAGGATTGAAGAACCTATGGCGAGCCCGATTCTACCGGGGAACAGAGGCACGGTCCAGGCGCCCATAGTACTCTCTTTTGTCGTCCAGGATTGTATCGCCCATATCCATCCCTGCCAGGTAATTATGGCAAAGAGGAAAAGGCCAATAAGTATCGTCAGAATATCAAGGATGGCTCTCCCGCGGGGGCCAAACCGCTGCCAGAGAAAACCCAGCCGCATATGACCACCGCGGGATTGAACATAGGCAATCCCCCAGAAGGTTATATAAATCAGAAAGATTAAAGACACTTCATAGGCGGCTGGCAGCGGCTTGTTGAGCACATAGCGCCCAATGACATCACCGGTGGTATAAAAGCACAGCAGCATAATAATGACGCCGCTGACCACCACCAGCCACCTATTTATATGTAAACTGATACCTGCTACTCGCTCAATCCCTTTTGGAGGACCCATAGCCTTAATCTTTTATCTCAGGCTAGCTTCAAAGAGTTTATTTTACCTTCCACTCCTTAGGGAATTCGTGTCCGGCCGCCTTACATAGCTCAATGTATTTCGCGACGACTATGTCTGACCCCGTAATTCCTTTCTCTTCAGCCCCTTTTATCCAGTCTACCACCGGCTCGCCGAGCAAATCAGCCCATTTGGCTTTCTCTGCGTCAGAGAATTCAGGTTGTACAATTTGTCCGCCTTCCTTGGCAGTTGCTAGTGCTTTGACAAGCCATTCCTCCTCCTGCCCTATCTGCACCAAAAAGGCTTCCTTACCTGTATCAATAACAATGTTTTGGATGTCAGCAGGTAGCTCGTTGAATTTGTCCATGTTCCATAAAATAGGGTTACCGGTAACGGCACCCCATCCTGTCTGCATCATATGTGGAGCAAATTCATAAGTCTTGAAGGGGAAGCTGATGCTGAAAGGAGTTGCTACAGCCTCTATCACCCCTGTCTGTAATGCTGTTGGCCTGTCCCCAGAAGGCATCCCCGCGACAGCCGCACCAGCGGCAGTAAGCCACTTTGCCTGATTTCCTATACAAGCTATTTTCTTTCCCTCAAAGTCATCCACCTTGGTAATGGCTGTTTTTGATTCAATTACATAGCCGCTCTCACATGTAAGGGACAGAAATTTCAAACCGTGTTTAGCGAACTCGTCAGACAGGATTTTGGCTGTCTCTGGGATCTCATAGTAGAGCTTGTACATAATTTCAGTCCCTGGCTCCATCTCATTGACAGCCCAGGGCACAGCGCGTGGAAAGCCAGCGTTTATATATAGGTCGACGGGATGATACACAACACAGGCATTTCCCACGTCAGCTAAACCGGATTGTAGGGCGACTATTTCTTCCCCGGGCTTGGTCAGAGCAAAGGAATAGATGTGTTCAAATACCAGCCTGCCCTTAGTCCGCTCTGTAACCTTATCAGCAAACCACCTGAACATCAGGCCAGGGGTATCATCAGGTCCAAACTGACCATAGTTGAACTTCACTTTCATTGGTGCCGGGGCTGGTGCTGGGGCCGGTGCGGGTGCCGGGGCAGGTGCCGGTGCTGGCTGAGCACAGCCACCTAAAATCAAGGCACCGACCATTATAATTGCCACCGATACTAGAAATAATTTTTTCACCTTTAATCACTCCTTTCTTTAAAAATAGTCATAGTCTGCTAAATTAATATAACAAATCGCCTCAGTTACCACCCCCTTTCACTATTTACTTTTACAGTCAATCTATCTCAATCTCTGCTCATTGTCGTTCCCGAGGGAACAAAGCCACCTCAATTCTTAAGAGCCCTGATTGAGATACAAAATATCTATGAAATGCCATAAAGTGCTCTTTTGAACTCAATTATCTATTTAACATTACCACCTGATTTTCAATTATACCACTTATTTAATTTTTTCACCTATTAAAATTAGTAAAGTTACCCTTCTCATGTCATTTTATAATCCTGTTATTAGCGCGGCATTATGAGAGATATCACATAGCCGAAGAAAATATATATTAATTGAAGGCTAAAAGGAAATGTCAGAAAGTAATAATTTGTGATATCATTAAAAATGTCAAAAACATAGATAGAAGATGCTAAACTACCTGAAATTTTCTTAATGAATCGGGGAGGAAAAATGGCAGAGAAAAATGAACCAGATAAGGAATCCGAAGAAAAAACGTACATCAAAGCCATGGGGCTTATCGGCGAGACCGGCACCGGTGGCTCCACCGTAGCCGTCGATGTTAAGAATGGGAAAATAGTCAGGCTCAGGCCGCTCCATTATGATTGGAAATATAA
The DNA here is from genome assembly GCA_964456395.1 of uncultured Dehalococcoidaceae bacterium. Classification (GTDB taxonomy): domain Bacteria; phylum Chloroflexota; class Dehalococcoidia; order Dehalococcoidales; family RBG-16-60-22; genus CAYWAU01. The sequence continues at coordinate 4,920 of CAYWAU010000023.1, read as the reverse complement.
GCTGGAGGAATTCGGGCTCTGGGAGATTCATGCGCGTGGCAAGGTCTTCCGTCCGTGCCTCAAGACTTTACCTTCTCCCCACAGTCTGGGCTACAAGAAGCGCGTTTACTCCCCCAACAGGGTTTTGCATCCGCTGAAGAGGGTTGACTGGGACCCGAACGGGGAGAGAAATACAGAGAACCGGGGTGCCAGCAAGTATATCCAGGTCTCCTGGGATGAAGCCCTGGATATCATCACCAGCGAGTTAAAGAGAGTACAGAAAAAATACGGGCCGTCCGCTGTACTGTTACAGGGAGATGGACACGGTGAGACCGGGGTGGTCAACCCGTCTCATGCCTGCCCCGCCCTGCTCCTGAAGCACATGGGCGGCTATACGCTACAGTCCCGCAACCCGGACAGCTGGGAAGGATTCTACTGGGGCGGCAAGCACGCCTGGGGCATGGACCCGGTGGGTATAGAGCCGCAAATCAACATGATTCCTGATATTGCCGAGAGTTGTGAACTCATACTGTACTGGGGAGGCGACCCCGAGACCACTCCCTGGGCATTTCACGGGCAGATACAGAGCCGAGTATGCTACTGGCTCTCCGAGCTGGGAATAAAGAATATCTACATCTGCCCTGACCTGAACTACGGTGCCGCGGTTCATGCCGACAAATGGATTCCTATACTGCCCAACACTGACGCGGCGATGCGGCTCGCCATAGCCTATACCTGGATTACCGAGGGAGCCTACGACAAGGAGTACGTGAAGACGCACACCTACGGCTTCGAAAAGTTCGCTGATTACGTTATCGGTAAAGAGGACGGGGTTCCCAAGACACCTAAATGGGCTGCCGAGCTATGCGGCGTACCTTCCAGAATCATCAAGGCACTGGCGAGAGAGTGGGCTTCCAAGCGGACGTCGATATCACATTACCTGGGTGGCGGTGCCATCAGGGGGTCATATTCAACAGAACCAGCCCGTCTGGAGATTCTCCTGCTGGCCATGCAGGGATTGGGCAAACCGGGCGTACACCAGTTCTGCCACAATATGCTATTCCTGGCGAACCCGTTTAAATCCCAGGCGATGTTCTCGCCGCAGGTTGCTTATCGCGGAACGGAGGTCCCATACCAAGCTTCGGAATTTCATGGCATCACCAGGAACGAGTTTGTGGAGAAGTGGAATCCGCCCGGCTGGACGCCACCGCCGCTTCATAAACCGGAATTCGCGCAGGTGACCCCCAAAGATATGAGGCCATCACAGATTATCGCCAAAGACCTGATTCATGAAGCCATTCTCAACCCGCCAGTTAGCTGGTACGGCACCACCTGGTGGTCGGAGCCCGTCGAAGACCAGTTTGTCAAGTACACCTACCCCGCCGAAGGCTGCTCGGAAGTACACATGATATGGACCGACACGCCGTGCTGGATAACGTGCTGGAATGACAGCAATCACTTCATAAGAGCCATCAGACACCCCAAGATAGAGTTCATCATGGCACAGCAGCCCTGGCTGGAGAATGACTGCCAGTTTGCGGATTTAATCCTGCCGGTCAGCACCAAGTTTGAGGAGGAGGACATACAGGTAGACGCCATGACCGAGCAGTTTGATGTTATCTTCCCCGAGGAGAAATGCATCGAGTCCATCGGCGAGTCCAGGAGCGACTACGAGATAGTCTGCATGATTGCGGAGAGGCTGGGGTTGCTGGACAAAGTTACAGAAGGTAAAACCGTCCAGGAATGGATTAAATTCGGCTTTGAAAATTCAGGTGCGAAAGAGTTCATCAGCTACGAGGATTGGAAAGAAAAGGGATATTACATATCCCCCATCATCCCGGAATCAAGAGGAGCGGTGAAACGAAGGACTCCCATGCAGGACTTCTATGATGACCCGGAGAAGCACCCCGTTAAAACTCCGTCCGGGAAGATAGAGTTCTATTCCCAGAACCTGGCAAAGTACTTCCCTGATGATAAAGAAAGACCACCGGTTCCACACTGGATTCCTTACGGCGAGACACACCAGGAGAACCTGCTGTGCGAACGAGGCAAGAAATACCCGTTGCTCATCATATCCAACCACGGCCGGTGGAGAGTACACGCCAACCTGGATGACATTACCTGGTTCAAGGAGATTGAGACCTGTAAAGTCAAGGGGCCGGATGGTTACTTCTACGAGCCCCTGTGGATGAACCCCAAGGACGCAGCCGACAGAGGCATAAAGAAGGGGGATATCGTCAGGATTTATAACGAGAGAGGTTCTGTCCTTGGCGGTGCCTACATGACCGAGAGAATAATGCCGGGGGCATTATCCATGGACCACGGGGCACGGTATGACCCGATAGTTCCGGGAGAGATTGACCGGGGCGGCGCCATCAATACCTTAACGCCACGCGGGGTAATCTCGAAAAATGCCACCGGAATGGTCTGTTCCGGGTTCCTGGTTGAGGTGGAGCTGGCCAACATGGACGGCTTGAGGAAGAAGCATCCCGAGGCATTTAAGAGACCTTACCACCGGGCTGCCGGCCTGTGCCGCGAGCGAGTTTTACATCGAGGTAAATAATAAAGAGGCAAGTAAAGAATTGACATACCACCCACGTTTCAGTAATATTGTGCTGATAATTAATAATATTGAACACTTCTTAAAAGGGGGGTGATAGACAACAAGAGAAGTTGAAGGCTTAAATGTTTTCGCCAAACTCATGTGTTAGAACCAAAAAAATAAATGTGGAGGTAAAATGGGCGCAAAGGAAAAAGTTCAAAAGACAGACGGAGAAGAAAGAACATACGTAATTGGACTCGGCTTTTGCGGTAATGGCGTGGATGGCAATCTGTCTGAAGTAGATGTTAAAGACGGCAAGATTATCAGGATTAAACCTTTACGCTATGACCGCAAATACAAGCCCGAAGAATTCAGGACCTGGAAGATTGAAGCCCGTGGCAAGGTTTATGAACCACCTCTAAAAACACTTCCTCCTCCACTGGCGCTGGCATATAAAAAGCGCGTTTATTCCTCCAACAGAATCCTCTATCCTCTGAAGAGAGTCGATTTTGACCCCGATGGCGAGAGGAATATCCGGAATCGTGGTAAAAGTGGCTACGTCAGAATTTCATGGGATGAAGCGCTGGATATAGTAGTCGGCGAGATAAAAAGGGTAATAGATAAATACGGGCCATACGCCATATTCTCTCAGTCGGATGGACACGGAGAGACCAAGGTTGTGCAGGGCGGACACGGGGCGCATAGAGACCTCCTAGACCTCCTGGGAGGTTACACACAGCAAGCCAGAAATCCCGATAGCTGGGAAGGATGGTACTGGGGTGCCAAACATGTATGGGGATGCGAACCTGTAGGAATGTCCCCCCAAGCCAATCTTATGCTTGATGTTGCCGAAAATACTGATATCCTCCTGCACTGGGGATGCGATGCCGAAACAACAACCTGGGGGTGGGCAGGACAGTCCGGAAGTCGCTTCCTCTACTGGTTTACTGAGCTCGGTATTAAACACATATTTATCTGCCCCGATATTAACCACTCGGCTGCGGTTCATGCCGACAAATGGATTCCAATACTGCCCAACACAGATGCCGCCATGCAGCTGGCTATCGCCTATACTTGGCTTACCGAAGATACATATGACAAAGAATATATCAAAACACATACCATTGGCTTTGATAAACTCAAGGACTACGTTCTGGGAAAAGAAGACGGAATTCCCAAGACACCTAAATGGGCAGCAGAACTATGCGGCGTCCCGTCGAGAATAATCAAGGCGCTGGCAAGAGAGTGGGCATCAAAAGCTGTATCAACCTTACATGGTAACGGCGGCTCCTACATCAGAGGACCATACTCAACGGAACCAGCCCGACTTGAAGTAGCCTTACTGGCAATGCAGGCACTGGGCAAGCCCGGACGCAACCAGGTTAAAATGATGGAATGGGGATTCTTCGGCAAAACGGAGGAAATGCCAATACCCCTGCCCGCAGTGATGCCCCAGGTATTTGCCTGCTATAAAGGATTTGATGTCACCAAATATCCCAAACAGATTATCCCCAAGAACCTCGTTCATGAGGCCATTGCGAACGCGCCGATAAGCTGGTACGGCACTACGCTGCTGGCAGAAAAAACGGAGAACCAGTTCCAGAAATACACTTATCCCGTGGAAGGCTGCTCTGAAATACATATGATATGGACAGACTCACCATGCTGGATAACCTGCTGGAACGGCGGCAATAAGTGTATAGACGCATTCCGAAGCCCCAAGATAGAATTCATCATGGCCCAGCATATCTGGCTGGAGAATGATTGTCTCTTTGCCGATGTAATTCTGCCGGTTCGCACCAAATTCGAGGAACTGGATATAGGGGTAGATGGCCTCAGCGGACAATACCGGACCATTCAATACGAGGGACAGTGCATTGAGCCGCTGGGAGAGTCAAAGGGTGATTGGGAAATAGCCCAGATGGTAGCAGAAAGGCTCGGACTACTGGATAAGATTACACAAGGTAAGAGTACCGAGGAATGGATGAAAATTGGCTTCGACCATTCCGGTTGCGCCGATTTAATAAGCTGGGAAAAATTCAAAGAAAATGAGTATTACGTCGTACCAACCGACCCCAACTGGGCCAAGAGAAGCCGGGGGTTACAGGATTTCTATGAAGACCCGGAGAAACACCCGTTAACAACCCCGACCGGCAAACTGGAGATATATTCTGAGAAATTAGCCAAGTTCTTCCCTGACGACGAGGAAAGGCCACCTTATCCCAAGTGGATACCATACGGCGAATCACACCAGGAAAGCCTGCTGTGCGAGAGAGCTAAAAAGTATCCTATACTCGTCTGCTCCAACCACCCGCGGTGGGGGGTACATGCCAATCACGACGACATCACCTGGTTCAGGGAAATCAAGACGTGTAAAATCAGGGGTGCCGACGGCTACC
>CAYWAU010000022.1:0-17281 GCA_964456395.1 uncultured Dehalococcoidaceae bacterium | reverse complement strand
CTGCATATAAATAGCCTGCATATAAATAGATTGTAGCATTAACGACCGAGCATAACCAAGTAGCAACTATATTGTACTAGTGCTAAAGTACCCTTGTCTGCGGTTGTCGCTTATAGAGTAACCTGTTATACTACTTAACGTAACGCAACATATACAGCAACAGGTGGCAATTATAGAATGAAACCGAATATACTTGAAAATGGAAACAGAGTAGTTGTGACCGGGCTGGGAACTATCAGCCCGGTTGGTATTGATGTCCCCGGTACCTGGAAAGCCCTTACCTCGGGGCAATCGGGAGTTGACTACATTTCCAGCTTTGACCCGACCGGCTTTGAAACCAGGATTGCGGCTGAGGTTAAAGACTTCGACGCCAGCCTGTATCTCAGCCGGAAACAGGCGCAACGCATGGACCGTTTCACCCAGTTTGCCACAGTTGCCAGTCTCCAGGCGGTGGAAGCGGCCAGACTTACTATTAACGCCGATAATGCCTTTGAGAGCGGGGTAATTGTGGGCACCAGTGTCGCCGGTCTGCTTTCGGTTTGCCAGCAGTTCAAAGTAATGGCCGAGCGGGGCCCCAGAAGGGTAAGCCCTATCCTCGGCCCGACAATGACCGGAGATGCCGCCGCAGTTCAGGTTTCTCTTATTTTAGGGACCAAGGGAGTGAATTACGCTCCATCATCGGCTTGCTCCAGTGGCAGCGACGCCATTGGCCAGGCATACGAGGTAATTCGTCATGGTAACGCCAAGATAATGATAGCTGGTGGTACCGAAGCACCTATTATTCCTCTTGTTCTGGCTGCCTTTAGTAACATTCGGGCACTGTCAACCAGAAATGATAATCCACAGGCAGCCTCCCGACCTTTCGACGCTGAGAGAGACGGTCTTGTCCTGGGTGAAGGCTCTGCCATCATGGTTCTTGAAGAAGCCACCCATGCCTTAAAGCGTGGAGCCCCTATCCTAGCCGAAATTGCCAGCTACAGTGTTACCAGCGATGCTTTCCATCTCACTCAACCTTCACCAAGTGGTGAGAGTGCCGCCAAAGCGGTAATGCTTGCCTTAGAGGAAGCCAACCTCAGTCCTGACGAGATTGATTATATCAATGCCCACGGCACCGCTACCCTGCTCAACGACCGTACGGAAACCACCGTAATTAAAAGAGTGTTTGGAGACAGGGCCAAGCATATTCCCATATCAGCCAGTAAATCCATGATCGGGCACCTTTTTGGGGCAGCGGGGAGCATTGAAGCCATGATAACTATCCTTGCCATGAATCACGGAGTCATACCACCAACGATAAACCTTACTCATCCCGACCCCGAATGTGACCTGGACTACGTGCCCAACCAGGCACGCCAGGCTAAGATTCAAAATGCCATATCCAATTCATTCGGCTTTGGTGGTCATAACTCGGTGCTTGTCTTCCGTAAGTACCAGTAAAAACGACGACTAATCCTCACCCGTCCAGGCAGGTCAAAGCCACTCTGACCTTCGGGCGACTTGTATTAGCCCGGCTTAAAGTGCTAAAATCATTGGCTAACATGCACAAGAAGGAATATCACTCCAATATTACACCAGTAAATGAGGTGCGCCTGCGCCGCCTCTCCGTAGATGAGGCACTGCCCAAGCTTGACCAGTACCTGCATGACGCTTTTATGACTGGTTTATATCAGGTCAGGGTAATTCACGGCAAGGGGACGGGTACTCTGCGCCGGATTGTCCGGGAACAGCTGGCCAAGCACCCCCTGGTGAAATCATTCCGACCCGGTGATTACGGGGAGGGGGGAGAAGGGGTTACCATAGTGGAATTATCAGAAAGATAGCCACCGGCGCTACAGGTTGGTAAGGCCAGCCAATTGAACGGTCACTGGTATTTACGTTATAATTATATTGCTATCCGTGGTGAGTGTAGCCCAGTGGTCTAAGGCGCCAGGTTGTGGCCCTGGAGATCGAGGGTTCAAATCCCTCCACTCACCCCACCATACTCTTATCCGCCCCCCGCCGGTGGTTAGCGCTGACCCAGGCCCTGGTCCTTATGACAAAGTCCCTGACCTCTTCATCTGTCCTGAAGTCTTCCTCGCCACAATAGTCATAGTGAACCATCTTTGCCTTGTCTCTCATCAGCTTGGGCCTCGGCTTACAGGCAGGATAGCCCAACGCCATCATATCATAGACTTCCAAATAATTCGGTATGCCCAGAATATCCTTTACCTGGCAATGCGCAGAAGCGGTGGCGATAGAAGATACCCATTCGTTAGCCAGCCCGAGCGTCGTCGCGGCCAGACTCATATACAAATAGGCGTTGGCCAGGCTGGAGAGGGCAATCGTCTGCTTGCGCTGATTATCATACCTGACCATCATGGGCAACCCGTCCTGTGTCCTGATGTCACCAAATATTATTATGTAAACAGGGGCGTGACGAAAATCCATTTCCGGGTCAAGCCAGGGGTGCATTGTCTGTCTCATCCAGGATTCCCTGCAGGTCTCGGCGGTACGGCTTATCTTCCAGTAATCATCCATCCCCTGCATAATTGTATCTATTAATTTCTTATCTTTAAGCACGACAAACTCCCATGGCTGTGAGTTATAACCCGAGGGAGCCCAGCGAGCCGCTTCAATAATCTTTTCCACGTATTCATCGGGTACGGGATCCGGCTTAAACCGGCGGATAGTCCTCCGTTCTTTAACCAGCTCTAAAAAACTATCGTAATCCATGGCAAAACCCCCTTATGAACAATGACTAAAAATAGTATAGGTGCAACGCAGCCAGTAAAGCAAGAAATCAAGACAAACCAACGGACTTTAATGGAAAAGGAGAAGCACTGGCAGGAGCTTCGGCCTGTTATACCATTGGGCAATCTGCTCAAATGCTAATAGACCCTGATATTTCTCCGATACCAGTGCTGGTTCTCAGTCAACCTTTACAGTAACCGGGGTAAGCCTTTCCGGCTTTTCTTTGAACAGAGATTTCGCCATTCGGACAATCCACTTCCAGTGCAAAATCACATGTACTACAACCAGAACTACCAAAGCCACTGCTACCCAGTCATGGATATCAATCCAGGTGTGCTTTGAGAGTTCTAGAAATGTTAAACTACCTCCACCTCCACCCCAACCACGACCTCCCCCACCACCTCCGGTTGGGAAACCAAGCCATAGCACGAATCCCGATACCGCTTCAGCCAGACCTAATAGAGTCATGCCCATGGCCAGAATCCAAAAGTTTCTTGCTTTTGTCATGTCACCGCCTCCCAAATGATTATTTGGATGTTCTATATGTTATAACGAAAAACATCCCGAAAAGTTACTTTTTCCAGATTACCAATCTGACTATGTATCTTGCGGCTTTCAACAGCATCGGAGCAACCTGCAGCCTGGTAGTAGCGCCTGTAGCTACACGACTTTGTGAATTTCGGGGAAACCGATGGTCTTTCTTGCCAGTATCAGGTATAATTTAACGTGAATCAGTGCGCCTGTAGCTCAGCGGACAGAGCACCGGTCTTCGGAACCGGGTGCCGTGGGTTCGAATCCCTCCAGGCGCGCCACTTTTTAAAGCGCTTGTTTTTGCCTGCTTATATCTGGGCAAAGACCTCTCGTATATTGGGATGCAGAGAACCGCTGATATTTTCTACAGCTTCATACCGGAGCCGGTGTATCTCCTTTTTCTTTTCCTCAAACTCCGTCCGTGTATACAGCCTCTCCGGGTGCACCAGAATATCGTCCACCGCCCTTATTGAGGCCGGCACTTTGAAGCCGATGGGGGAGTCAATCCAGTCCTCAAGTCCCCCTCTCAACAGTGAATCCAGCACGCTCAGGGTATGCCCCACCGCTATGTCCTTATAGTGATACCCCTCACCCACCCCACCTGTATTCATCAGATAATAATTAACATGCGGCAGGCCTTTCAGTATCCCGTAGAATATATTGGCATGCTCCGCTCTATCACCAGCCATAAAGGGGTCATAGAAAAACTCGCTCCTTATCTTGCCCGCCTGTGTCGGGTCACCCGCCGAAGACTCCATCGCCTGCCCCAGGACCATCATGGCGGTTGCCTGTTCCAGAGTCAATTTAGAAATAGCCGGAATGATAGAACCCCTGGTGATAAGGACAACATTGTCAATCCTCTCAACATCAATATAGGGACTGGTATGCATAAAGTCCTTCCTTAAAATAACCGCCCTCCCGTTTGATGTCCTTTCAAAGTTTTCAAAGTCAAAATCCCCATCTTTGGTTACAAAGACGTTTTCGCAAATTGTGTCGCGCTTCAGTAAGCCGTAGAATATCTCAACCTGCTCTCCCGGATTTACCCCCTCTGTTTTGACAAACACTCCCCCTGCCTCAAAGCCATAAAACGAGCCGTCGGGCATCAGGGTACCGCCATCATCCTGTATAAGCCAAGACCTTTCCATCCCCTTTCGGGACAGAATCTGGCAGGTGGTAGTCGTCTTACCGTTGGCGCTCAGAGCAATAAGCAAAGTCCGCACCGGCCAATAACCACCGTGCGCCAGCTGAAGATAGTCCTCACGACAACCAGCATGAAGAAAAAGCCCGCCCCTCTTGGTCTTGGCCACCCAATCCTCGGAGGCAAACACCCCCTTCTTATATTCACCGATATAATTACTGTTCCTTACTATCTTGACAACCCTGCCGTCTTCCAGAAGGGCCAACCTTATCGTGATATCCTTCTGAGGCAGCGGCTTTGATTTGTTGGTCTCCCAGGCTTCGTCACCGAAAAACACCATTTGATAAGCGGGCTTCTCCACCGGTCTTTTCACCGGTATAAAGAGGTTCTGGCCGCCGCCGGCAAGATGGGCAAACCTCTCCGGAATGATTAATCTGACCACTGTTTCACTATTCACATTGCCCACAATTCGGTCAACGGATATCAACCTCTCCTGAGCCAGAGCCTGCTCACACTGGGCTAAAAGCTCCATCTCTTCTTTGCCAAAGGGGTCATCAACACTGTTTTTGGTAAATGCCTGTGCCCGCGAAGTGGGCTCACTTTCGGCGACACAATTACCGTAAATCGTCTTGACGACACCCGGTTGCTTCTCCACAAGCGCTCTCAATTCCTCATCAGAGGGATTATCCAGTAATCTGTTCTCGGCTATAGCTTTTTCCCTGATTCTGTCGGCAGTTCGGGCGAACTCTTCCAGGTCAATTTTCGTATTCATTCCAGAATCCTCCACTTCATTTTAAACCACGCCCCACCAGCAATCTACACCTCTCTCTATGGTAAAAGACCTGGAGAGGAAGCAGTCACGGCAGGAACCATTATGGGAAATAATCCCCCGATAATGGCACAGGAATTAACCCACCATTTCCGCCTAATTATAACATAAATCTTTTCCTTACACATCTGTCAATCTCCAGACTACTCATCATTCGGGCTTCCCTTGACAGACTACCTTCTGTATAATTGATAATAAGGATATTGTGGGCTTATGATTCGCAAGTGCCAGGTAAGTGATGCCAAGAGAATTTACTTTATCATTAACGAGGCAGCCAAAGCCTATGATGGCATCATCCCGGCTGATTGCTATCACCAGCCTTATATGCCCAGGGAAGAACTTGAAAAAGAGATGAAACGAGTAACCTTCTATGGCTGGGAAGTGAATGCAGAACTGGTAGGTATAATGGGTATTGAACCGATTAAAGATGTTACCCTCATTCGCCACGCTTATGTTTTGCCCCAGTGGCAGAAGCAAGGAATAGGCAACCAGCTCCTGAACCACCTTGGAAGTCTGATTACTACCACCCGTCTACTGGTGGGAACATGGACAGCCGCACACTGGGCAATTGCCTTTTACCAGAAGCACGGTTTCAATCTACTACCTGATAAGGATAAGCTGCTAGCCGACTACTGGGACATCCCCCTACGACAGATTGAAACCTCAGTGGTCATGGGAATAGAAATCAACAATAATTAAAAGGAGATGATATGGGCAGGGAATGGATTATCAGGTTGATTCAGGCGGCGGCGCTTACCATCACCATAGCGGCCGTATGCCAGGAGATGGAAAAGCCGAAAGAAGAGAGGCATTGGCATGGGAAAATAGGTGTCATACCCTATGATTTCCGGCTGCCAACAATTGAGCGACTCAAGGAATCTTACTGGAATCCCGATAACAGCCGAATTTTCACATCAGAGGCGCTCGGCATTGGCTGGGCAATAAACTTTTACGCCCTGCTGGAAAAGCTAAGGCAGATTGGGGAATCTTACGCCTCCGAGGAGGACTTCCTGATGCCAACCAAGTCCCTACGAGAGGTTCTGGAACACCGCCCGGTGATGGAGTAAGGGCTGGATAAGATTGATAATGCTAGTATAATACCTCCCCCCACACCCCGTCCCTGTAAATTTTCACCAGCTTTACCGGCAACAGCTTGTTGGCTAAGCCCTCGCTGCTTCTGGCATATACCTTGATATAGTTGCCGGTGAGGCCAGACCAGATACCCCCGCTTTGCTGCTCCCATAATACTTCCACAGTCCTGCCCAAAAATCGCCGATTAAAGCTCTCCAGGCTCTCTCTGGCCAGCGCCAGCATCTGCTGGCTCCGCTGCCTTTTTACCTTATCAGCAACAGTCTTCGGCATACGTGCCGCTTCGGTCCCCGGGCGCGGCGAGTACGGGAAGACGTGAATCCGGGCAAATTGCGTCTTCTGGTAAAAGTCATAGCTCTCCCTGAATTCTGCCTCAGTCTCACCGGGGAAGCCAACGATAACATCGGTGGTAATAGCCACTTCCGGCACTAATTGACGTATGAGAGAAACAGCTCGCTGGTAGTCAGCCGTGGCATAACGCCTTTTCATCCGGCTGAGCACACTGTCGCTGCCGCTCTGAAGAGACAGGTGGAAATGCGGGCACAGTCTCTCATTACGCCACAGCTCGACAAATTCGGACGAAATCTCCGGCGGCTGGAGGGAGGACAGCCTTAGCCGGGCAACAGCCGTCTCCGCCATGATACGCTCCAGCAGACCACGCAGATTCACTCCGTCAAAATGATAGGTGCCAATTTCGGTGCCGGTTAATACCACCTCTTTATAACCGGCAGTCACCCGCTCCCTGACATCAGCCATAACACGGTCAACCGGTATGCTTTCCTCCCGGCTCCGCACCAGGGGCACAATGCAATAGGCACAGAAGTTGTGGCAACCGTCCTGGACCTTGATAAAAGCACGGGTGCGACGGTTATTATCGTGCTGACCCGTTAAACCTCCAGTTTTTAGCCGAGTCAAGCCGCCCGGCTTCCCCAGGAGTCGCAGAAGGTGCCACTTCTGCGCATTACCCAGGACAAGCTCAACCCCATCAATCTGTTCAAGCTCCCGGGGCGCTCTCTCAGCATAACAGCCAATCGCCACCAGACGGGCACCCGGATTCTGACGACGGGCCAGGCGGAGCATATGGCGGGACTTACGGTCAGCCACGTGCGTAACCGTGCAGGTATTCAGTATATAGATATCAGCCTTGTCCGCAGGCGATACCAGCCGGTAACCGGCTTCAGCCAACTGCCGTGCCAGAAGCTCTATCTCCGCCTGATTAAGTTTACAGCCAAGGCTATCTAAAGCAACCCTCGTGCCCTTCAGTTCTCTGTCCACTTTCCTGTCCTCTCAGGCTGACTATCCGACCACATAGGTATTATACGATTCACATTCACGGCCGGTCAAAAGCAAGTCTAAAGCTTGCAAACAACCCTGAAATATGGTTAAAATAACTAATATTCTACATAGAGTATCAACCCCCGTTTCACAGATAAAAAAGCAAGGAGGTTGTTATTATTAACAATCACGTTAATAGAGTTGTCGTTACCGGTATAGGTGCTATCACCCCTCTTGGGCTGGATAACGCCACCACCTGGGATAATCTCATCGCCGGTAAGTCTGGCATTGACTATATTACCCTATTTGACGCCGAGCCTCTTGAGGTCAGGTTCGCCGGCGAGGTAAAGGGTTTCGAGCCTACAGAATACATTAACCGCAAGGACGCCCGCCGCATGGACCGCTTTGCCCAGCTGGCGGTGGCTGCCGGCTTTCAGGCAGTGAAGCAATCGGAACTGCAAATTGATGCTGATAATCAGGATGACATCGGTGTTTTTGTTGGCAGCGGCATTGGTGGGCTGACCACGCTATTTGAACAGGCCCAGGTCCTGCTGGAAAAGGGCCCAGCCAGGGTCAGCCCGTTCCTAGCACCGATGATGATAGCGGACATAGCTGCCGCCCAGATATCAATCGCCCTGGGGGTCAAAGGTCCGAACATGTGTATGACATCGGCCTGCTCCAGCGGCTCAGACGCCATAGGCGTTGCCTATGAATTTATCAAGCATGGTGAATCTCAGGTGATGATAGCTGGCGGTACCGAATCTTTAATCAATCCGCTGGGCATCACCGCCTTTAGTGCCCTCAAAGCTATCTCAACAAGAAATGACGCGCCACAAAGGGCCTCCCGTCCTTTTGATAGGGAGCGCGACGGCTTCGTTATCAGCGAGGGAGCCGTCGTTCTGATACTGGAAAGCCTGGACCATGCCCTGAAACGAGGTGCCAATATCCTGGCTGAGGTCATTGCCTATGGAGCCACCGCTGACTCTTTTCATGTTACCCAGCCGCTGAAAAACGGCGAGGGCGCCGCCAAAGCCATGCAAATCGCTCTGAAAAAAGCGGAGATTGAACCGACCGAAGTTGATTATATTAATGCCCACGGTACTTCCACTCCACTCAACGATGCCATGGAAACCAAGGCGATAAAATCTGTCTTTGGCGATTATGCCTACAAGGTCCCGATTAGCTCCACCAAGTCAATGACCGGGCACCTTATCGGCGGCGCCGGTGCCGCCGAATCAGCCTTTTGCATCATGGTGATGCAACACGGGATTATACCACCGACCGTAAACTATGATAATCCCGACCCCGAATGTGATTTGGATTACGTGCCCAATGTTGCCCGCCAGGCAAACGTTACCATCGCCCTAACCAACTCCTTTGGCTTTGGGGGACACAATTCCGTCCTGATTTTCCGAAAATACTCCGAGGCACAAGCTTGAACCACAGTCGCTGGAATCTGCTGCCACCCGTACCAGACCAAAACCTGGTCAAAAATTCCGGCTTTCCCCCGCTAATAGTCCAGCTTCTCTATAACCGCGGCATCTCCAATCCGGAGGAGTTCCGGTCCTTCCTTACCAGCGACAGTAGCCTTCTGGGTAACCCGTATTTGCTTCCGGATATGCATCAGGCCGTAGCCAGAGTTTACCGGGCTTTGCTTTCCGGTGAAAACATCGGCATCTACGGAGACTTCGATGCTGACGGCATCACCGCTACGGTGGCACTCGCCCACGGCTTATCGGCTCTCGGCGGTAAGGCGACCCCCTATATTCCCCACCGCCAGACAGAAGGGCACGGGCTGGCCACTGCCGCCCTGAAGAACCTTTACCAGCAGGGTATCCGCCTTGTCATCACCGTTGACTGCGGCATTACTGATATTCTGGAAGTTAAGAAGGCAAGAAAGATGGGACTGGATATAGTCATCACCGACCATCACAGCCCCCTGCCCGAAACCCCGGATGCCGTCGCTGTTGTTAATCCCAAACTAACCGATTCGCCTTACCCCTTCTCAGAACTCGCCGGCGTTGGTGTAGCTTTCAAGCTGCTTCAGGCACTGTTGCAGAGTATCGGCAAAGAGGAGCAGGTGGACATGGTGATGGACATGGTAGCCATAGGCACCATCGCCGACATGTCGCCGCTGGTGGGAGAAAACCGTTACCTGATTAAAGAGGGCCTGAAATTAATGAATGCCAGGCCACGCCTCGGCATCAGGGAATTGATGAACCAGACCAGAATAGAAGCCGGCAGTCTTGATGCGGAGAAGATTTCCTGGGTCATCGCCCCGTGCCTGAATGCTGCCGGCAGACTGGCCGACGGCCTGACCGGCTATAACTTACTGATGACAGAATCACCGCAGGAAGCGCGCGACCTGGCTGCATGGCTGACACAGATAAACGAGGAAAGACAGAGACTGACTACAACAACTCTAGCCAGAGCCAGAGACCAGGTAATAGCGCAGGGACTGCCGCCACTGCTGATGGCCGGTGACAAAGACTATCCCATTGGCATCAACGGGCTGGTAGCCAGCCGACTAACGGAAGAGTTCTACCGCCCATCAGTAATCATGCAAACAGGGGAAAAGATAAGCCACGCCAGCTGCCGCAGTATCCCCGAATTTAACATTATCTCCGCCCTGAACCAGTTCAGCCACCTTTTCTCCCGATACGGCGGGCACTCACAAGCTGCCGGCTTTACCCTGCCCACCGAGAATCTACCCGAGCTACGGGAAAAGCTTTCCCACCTGGCTGCCGAGCAGCTGGATGGAGCTGAGCTCCGCCCCCACCTGGATATTGATGCTCAGGTTACCCTTCCCGACCTCGGCGGTGATACCTATCAGACGATGCAACTGCTGGCTCCCTTCGGTGTCGGTAATCCCATGCCCACATTCCTCAGCCGGGGGGTGGAGGTGCTGGAGCGGCGTACCATGGGTAATGACGGCGAACACCTGAGACTGAAGCTAAGGCAGGGCGGCACAGTGTGGGACGGCGTCGGTTTCAGGCTGGGCGGATACCTATCGGAGATATCGCCACTTCTCGATATTGTCTATAATCTGGAGATTGACCGCTGGGGCGGGAAAGAACAGCTCAGGCTTAATATACTGGATTTTGAGGCGAGTAAGTAGCCTGAGAGGGAAATGACAACCTTATTCTGAAAAGTAAATAGGATTATAATCTAAATTTAAGAATCATGGTCCAATTGAACGAGCAACAAATTGCCGATTATATGTACCGCTGTTTCACTGCGGTGGACGGGCTGTGGTTCATGAAGCTGGAAGAGAAGTATGGATTCGATACCGCCCTGGAGATTGATAATGATGTCTGGAAGGTTATGCCCAAGATTCAAGCCCGTATGCTCAAGTCGATGGGCAAACCTGGGAATGGCCTGGAAGCCCTTCTGGACTGTTTTACATTTAAGCTGAGGGTGGAGGGTTTCATATTTAAAACCGAAAAAATGAAAAACAAACGCGGCTTCAGAGTAATCATTGATAAATGCCCCTGGCATGACATGCTGGTCAATGCAGGGAGGGAAAATATTGCTGAAAAAGTGGGCACCACTATCTGCAATACCGATGGTTCAGCCTGGGCTTCCGAATTCGGCGACGATATCAAATTTGAAATACAAAGTCAACTCTGCAACGGCTCCGAGCACTGCATAATGAAGTTCAGCCATTAATACCGGCTACTCCGAACCGAGTACTCCCGATAGTTAAGTCTCTCTCCGCACCCACCGCGTCCTCAAAGCCATCAAGGTAATGGTGATGATTAACACGATTATGGAGATAACCTGAGCCTGGTGCAGACCGAAAAGGAAATCCGTTCCATCCCGGATAAAGCCAACACCCAGACGCCACAGTGCGTAGAAAGTAAGGTAGATAAGGAACAGCGAGCCGCCGGGGCGGAACCTTCCTCTCAGCGCGAGCAGTACCCCGAAGACGAGCAGGTTATACACAAGCTCATAGGGCTGCGTGGGGTGAATAGGTACCCCTATCGGGGCAAAGCTCTCCGGGTGAGTATAGACAACCGCCCAGGGCAGGTGGGTCTCTATTCCGTAACAGCACCCGTTTATGGTGCAGCCCACTCTGCCGACTGCCTGAGCCAGGATAATGCCAGGTGCCAGCACGTCAGCCAGGTAGCCAAAAGAGATTTTGCTGAACCGGCTGTAAATCCAGATGCCCAGAGCCGCCCCCAGCACAGCCCCGTATATGGACAGCCCGGAGCCGCCGATTATCTCCCCCGGGTTCTGAAAATAATACTGCCACTGGTCAATAACATGGAGCAGTCGGGAAAATATTATCCCGGAGGGGATACCCACCAGTGCCGCATTGAAAACAGTCTCATAAGAAAGGTCAGCCCCTTTTCTCACCTCACGCAGCGCCCACAGGATTAGTGTCAGCACCGCCAGGGCAACCATGATGCCATACCAGCGGACGCTAAATGCCCCGATGGTAAAGGCTATGGGACTTACACCTATAAAAATCATCTTATTTCCAGAAAATCAGTCACACAATGCTTCAACAAAAGCTTCAGCATCAAAGTGTACCATATCCTCCAGTCCCTCGCCAACACCGACCATCTGGATGGGGACTGCCAGCTCATCGCAGATAGCCAGCACAATGCCGCCTTTGGCGGTGCCGTCCAGCTTGGCCAGAAAAATGCCGGTTACCCCTACCGCCTCGGTAAAATATCTTGCCTGTGTCAAGCCGTTCTGTCCGGTAGTGGCGTCCAGCACCAGAACCACCTCATGCGGGGCGGTATCATCAGCCTTGGCGGCTACCCGCCTGATTTTTTTCAGCTCCTCCATCAGGTTATACTTGGTGTGCATTCTGCCGGCGGTATCAATAATGACATTATCAATCTGCCGGCTCCGCGCCGCCTCCAGAGCATCATAGACCACCGCCCCCGGGTCAGCCCCGGGCTGGTGGGCGACAACATCCACCCCCACCCTTTCCCCCTGTTTCTTAAGCTGGTCAATCGCCGCCGCCCGAAAGGTATCCGCCGCCGCCAGAAGAACGCTCCTGCCATCTTTCTTCAAGTTATAAGCCATCTTGGCGACAGACGTCGTCTTGCCGCCGCCGTTGACGCCGACGACAAGGACAACCCTAGGCAGAGCTTGATTATCAGTCTCTTCCCGAGGGGCAGTTTTCAAAATACTTACCATTTCCCCCTTCAAGATAGAGCGCACCTGCGTGCCGTCCAGCTTCTCTTCATCAGCTCTCTGCTTTATCTTTTCAATAAGCTTCCCGGTGGTATTTACTCCCACATCAGCCGAAATAAGCAGCTCCTCCAGCTCGTCCCACACCTCGTCACCAATAGCGGTGCGGTCAAACAGGCTCATGGCTCTGCCGAAGGTGTCATGAGTGCGCTTCAGCGCTTTGTCAAAGATATTAATCTGATTTGCCTCCTTAGTATTTACAGGGAAACAATTCCCTCGTGGTTAGCTTTGATTTCGTTTTTATAGTTATGTTAAGTTACCCGGTGTAAACCGAGGCTTTACCCCTCTCAGACTCCCCGTTTATAGTATAAGGTACTTTGCGGGAGAATGAAAACCTTCGGGGGTGGGGGGATATCTTATGGGATAAGCCGAAGATGTAACTGGGCGGCAGGGTGGGAAAAGATATCAAGGAGAGGGGGGCTTAAGGGAGATAGCTGAGCTCCTCCTGGACTTCCCCCATTTATAGTATATGCCACCTTATGGTAAGTGTTAAGTATAAGCACAAAAAGCTTCTCATTCTTTAAGATGACTTTCTAAATTATCACGTATAAAGTCAGATGTTATTTTATCCGGCTTTTGCTTTAAATTATCAATGGCTTCCCTAATAGCTGCTTTTATTCTGCTTGGAGGTTGATCCCTATGTTCACTAAGGAACTCATGTATTTCTTTTACCACCCCATCAGGCAACTCCCAAGATAGACTAACACCCAGCAATGTTGGAAACACATTACGGAAGGATTCCTCTACCGCACCCTTCGTTGGTGCAAAGCTTACATAGTTGTACAAGAAATCAGGACGCATATAACACGTACGAATATACTTTTTTCCAGATGCTGCAACAGCAGCTTTCTGAGTTGTAACATCACTGCTTAGCCACCAAGTATGATAGCCAAATACACCCGTGCTACCTAGCTCATTATTTCTTTCCCTCAATGCATGAATTGTAAGCATGACTTGAGCATCGTTATGAGCTTTCATCAATGATCCAAAACTTGTTTTATCTACTTTGTATTTCCTCAGTTCGTTCTCAATTTTAGTGACTTCATCACTATCCAGATGAATTCCAAAGGAATCATTTTGTATGTAATCAATCCCAAATTCGCCCTTCAATAATTGAACCAGATCATCTTGTATATTTTTAAGACTCGGTGAGATGAATCTTCCTAAAAAGTTGTTGAAAGTGTCGACTTGACCACGTAATCTAGAGTAGAAGAATGCACGAATCATTATTTCTCTAATATAAATAACAGAAAGATCATCAGTAAACACTTCTTCCCTGCCCTTATAATCCTCCGTAAATATTCTCTTTATCATACGAAAATGTGCTACCAGTTCACTAAGGATAGCCTCGTTAATTATCAATTGCACACCTGTATTTCGTGCTCCTAACAATAAATTTGTATAACGTCTACTCTCTTTTTCAATATATATTTCAGAGAGAGCTGGTATTATAATTGACGTACCTACGTAAATCCTTAATTTGTTTGCTAATGAACTAAAGTAAGTAGACAATTGTGGATCACACTGTAGTAAAAGTAACATGACATAGGTCCTCGATAATCTTGTTAAAAACTCTTTTTGATTCTTAGTTCCATCGTAAACAATATTACGAATAGTAGTTAGTAATGCTATTTTTAATTCTTGTGCATTTACTCCGGTATATTTGCCTCTATCAACGATCTCGCTGACTAATTCAGGCAATGATTTTTCAAATGTTGCCGTAATTTCCTCGTGTAAGACAAAATCAGCGAACTCTATGCCTTGTCGATAAAAAAGCAAATGTACCAAATCAAAAATAAGTGGCAACAAAAAGTCCTGAAATGTTTTATCACTAGGTTTATATGCCTCTATCATAACCCTAGTATCAGAAAGAAATGCCTCTTGTAGTGCCACATCACTTAGATTTCGATTTTGTGTGTGAATTCTTTCTTCATACCGCAAGCAATATGCATCATCCTCCCTATGGTGATTTATGCGTCTAGGCTTACTAGAAAGAGCCCCTAGCCTTGCGTCGATTAATTTACTTAATACACTAGGGTCAAACTTTACTAGTTGCCTTACCCTTTCAAGTATCTCATCACGTTTAAGTAAAATCCCTCTATCAGGATCTGTATCTTCAAGTGAATATAAAATAAGGGTGTCAACAAGAATCTCGTCTAGTTTTAAATCATCTTGTCGTTCCTCTACTTGTTGCCTTAAATAAATATAAACTCGTGGATCAAGTTCTAGATTAGTTACTGTATAAGACTTACCTGGTCGATTAAATTCATGAAGCTGACTATCAACGAATATGTTGAATGACCTTATAGTTTGATCCGAGTCATTAATATGAAGCGCAAGCCAATCTAAATCATAAATATTTATGGGGATCTTATATTTCTGTACTAATTCATCTTGTAGCACATCTTTTTTAGGTATCTGCTGATTAGAAACATAGACTAATTGGTTTACTCTTATTTTATTCTTTCTAAGTGTTTCTATAGTATCCTTAATTTTTGCTTTATAGTCTCTTTCAATAGAAGATTGATAGACCGTTCTCTCCAGCCCTTCACGACTAAAAGTATGCTCCAAACCATCAATACCTCGGTCCCTTATTCCACCTGCAGGTATAAATGTGTAGCCTAATACTTTAGCTAATAAATCCTGAGAAAACTGTTCAAAGATATTGCCATCCTTAATCAGGCTAAGTGCGTATTTTATTGCTTCACTACTATATATAGTGTCCATATTACCTCTTAATTGAGTTTGCAGATTTTAGCATATTCTGCACTTAAAATAATTTCAGCCTTACTTATGTTAACTCTAATCCTTGAATAATATGCTGTCAAGTACTGCGTGTCCATATTTTTTGTTAATTATTGGGTTCTTCTCAGATAATGAGTTATTCAAGTTTCATTAAATATTACATATATTTATCAATTGCCAACATCTTCGCCAGAGAACCTTAGCCCACCAGTACCTCCAGTATCACCTTAGCTGCCTCTTTATCCAGAGGCTTGTTGTTGTTGCCGCATTTGGGCGACTGCACGCAGCTCGGGCAGCCGTCCTGGCAGGGGCACTCGGCGATAACTCTCAGGGTTGCCTCCCATAAATCCGTTATCATGTCAAAGCCTTTCTCGGTAATGCCGATGCCGCCGGGGTAGGCATCATAGATAAATATCTGGGCTTTTCCGGTATCGGGGTGGAGGGGGGTGGACACGCCGCCGATATCATTGCGGTCACACAGGGCAAACAGGGGCAGGATGCCGATAGCCGCGTGCTCGGCGGCATGAAGTCCCCCGGCAAGGTCCAGTCCTGATTCCGCTATTCGGGCGACTGCCTCAGCCGGCAGGTCAAACCAGAGGGCAACCGTCGGGAAGGTTATCGGCGGCAGGTCAAGCGGCTCCTCTCCGATTACCTCTTCCGTGAACTGCCTCATTTTCTTGAAACCGACCACGTTAACGGTCACCTCCACCTCACCCAACCAGACACCTGCCTTCCCTATAGTTTTGCTCTGCCTCACCTCCAATATGCGCAAATCATGGAGTTCCTTGGTCTCGGTATAGTAATTCGCCTTCGTCGGCTCGGCATAGGCGATATGGCTGGTAAGGTCAAGCTTGTTTATCAGATAGGCTTCCCCCTGATGCAGATAGATAGCCCCGGGATGTATCTGGAAAAAGGCGACACTGCCCTCCACCGTCTCCATCAGCGAGCCGGTGGTAACGTCCACAACGGCGTAGTTCTCCCCGGAGGTAGAGCGAATATTAATGGCCTGGGCTGGATAAGCAATAGATGGCGAAAGGTAACATCTTTGCCGGCGTTCCCTGAGACGGCCCTCCCCCACCAGCACCTCCCGTTCCTCATTGAAGGTAGAACCAAAATACTTCTCATCATCACCGCTCAGCGGCCACTCCCAGGCAGCGCACAGCAGATGAGCTCTCAGGATATAGGGATTGCCGGGGTTAACCAGGATATTCTCAAAGTCACTCTGAAAGAAATAGTCAGGATGGCGCATAAAATACTGGTCCAGGGGATTGTTCAGAGCCACCAGGAAGCTCAAAGATTCGCCCTGGCTCCGGCCGCTGCGGCCCGCCTGCTGCCAGGTGCTGGCGATACTTCCCGGATAGCCGGTGAGCACGGTAGCCTCCAGTCCGCCGCTGTCAATGCCTAACTCCAGGGCGTTGGTCGCCACCACTCCCAGAAGCTGGCCGCCGAAAAGCTCCCGCTCTATCTGGCGGCGGTCTTCCGGCAGATAGCCGGCACGGTAGGGCTTGATTAACTTTGATAGACTATGGCTCACCTCGGCCAGACGCTTTTTCGAGTAGATGTAAATAAGCTCGGTAAGGCGGCGCGTTCGGGTAAAAGTAAGGGTACGGGAACCCTGGCTGACCAGCTCCGTGAACAGGTTGGTGGCTTCGCTATTGGCGCTGCGCCGGGCACTCCTGGCTTCATCTATGAGCGGCGGATTCCAGAAGACAAAGTCCTTCCGGCCGCGGGGAGAA
>CAYWAU010000021.1:0-17704 GCA_964456395.1 uncultured Dehalococcoidaceae bacterium | reverse complement strand
AATGGATGAGCCTTAGCCCATCCATTCTGAAGTCTAGTGACAGATTGAGTTCTTTACTTCAATCTATCAACTATTACTGAATCCTGAGCACTAAATATACAATTTAGCATAAATCAATACACTATGTCAACATTTTGCCGAGTAAATCTGGAAATTAATTAGCCCGGACTCAGGTAAATCATTGAAGCCCGTTAAAAAATCCGCCTCCTTATTGCATCTACAGACAAGTAAAGGTAAAATGACATAAATGAAAAAATTAAAGGTAGAACTCGGCGTTAGCAGCTACGAGGTTCGTGTCGGTACCGGCTTGCTTGCCCGAACGGGACTCTGGCTGAAGGAGAAAGGCTTTTCCGGTAAGGCAGTTGTCATCACTGACGCCATAGTGAAGGGTCTGTATGGTGATGCTCTGGTTCAAGGCCTGACCAATGCTGGCTTTAAGGTAACCACTCTGGAGGTGCCGGCGGGGGAAGAACAGAAATCTTTGGAAACGGCCGGCAGACTCTACCATGAATTGACCGGCGCTTACACCGAAAGGACAACTCCCGTTTTAGCCCTGGGTGGCGGGGTGATTGGCGACCTGGCTGGATTCGTGGCGGCCACGTATATGCGGGGGTTACCGCTGATACAGGTACCAACCACCCTGCTGGCACAGGTCGACAGTAGCATTGGCGGTAAGGTGGCGGTGGACCACGGCCAGTTGAAAAATACTATCGGGGTATTCTATCAGCCTAGGTTAGTGATTGCTGACATTGATACCCTGAAAACCCTTCCTGAAGACGAAATGTCCAGCGGGCTGGCTGAAGTTATAAAACACGCTGCCATCAGGAACAGACAACTTCTCAATTTTCTGGATATTAACCTGGAAAGAGCCAGGGCGTTAAATACGTCGGTGCTGGAGGTAATCGTACTGGAAAATGCCAGGATTAAAGCCGAAGTTGTGGAAAAGGACGAAAAGGAATCGGGTTTGAGAGGTATCCTGAACTACGGTCACACTGTTGGACACGCCGTTGAAGCGGTCTCCAATTTCCAGTTAAAACATGGGCAGGCCATTGCCATCGGCATGACGGCGGCGGCCAGGATATCCGGCCGGATGGGGACGCTTGATGAAAGTGATGTCATCAGGCTGACGAATGTTATTAAGAAAGCCGGCCTGCCCACGGAAATGCCTGACCTCCCCATAGAAGATATAATCGCAGCCATGGAACATGACAAGAAAGTCCGGCAGGATAAAATAATGTTTGTCCTGCTTAAATCAATCGGGGATGCCTTTATCACCGACAAAGTAACTCGTTCTCTGGTAGAGGAGGTCTTGGTTGGCCGGAAATAAACCCAGAATTTGTGCCGTTATCGTCAATAGTGAGCTGGAAGCGGTAAAAAGAGTAGAGCCTCTTATCGACCTGTTTGAAGTGCGTATGGACCTCATCGGCAGCAGCTGGCAGGAACTGGTCAAGAATCTTGAAAAAACGTGGATAGCCTGCAACCGGAGTGCTGGAGAGGGTGGTAGCTGGCAGGGGAGTGAGTCAAAAAGAGTGGGTGAGCTTCTCAGTGCTATCGAGCTGGGAGCGGGCATGGTTGATATAGAGCTCAGCACACCGGATGTGGAAGCAGTAGTCAAGGAGGTTAAAGGTCGGGCGGATTGCCTGCTGTCACATCATGATTTAAAAGAAACGCCGCCTCTGGAGAAAATGAGGGAGATAATTCGTAATCAGCTCGCCGCTGGTGCCGATATCTGCAAGCTGATTACCACCGCCCGGAGTTTTGCGGACAACATGGCGACCTTACAGCTTATCTCCGACTTCCCGGAGACAAGGGTGGTCTCCTTCGCTATGGGCGCTCTGGGGTACACCTCCAGAGTCCTCTGTCCGCTGGCTGGCGGTGATTTCATCTACGCGTCAATTGAAGAGGGCTGGGAATCTGCTACCGGGCAGATAACGGTAGAGGCCTTACAGAAAACTTACGGGATGCTGAAAGATGGCAAGTAGCGTCATAACGGGTAAAACGAGAATCTGCGGGGTGATAGGCGACCCCATAGAGCATACCATGTCGCCGGTGATGCACAATGCCGCCTTTAAAAAACTGGGACTGGATTACATTTATATTCCTTTCCGGGTAAAAAATGAGGAGCTGGCTGAAGCCGTTGATGGCATCAGAGCCCTGAATATCAGGGGCTTCAATGTTACCATACCGCACAAGGTGACGATTATGCCCATGCTGGACGGACTGGACCCCCTGGCTGAAAAAGTCGGCGCCGTCAACACCGTGGTAAATAATGACGGTAACTTAAGGGGTTACAATACCGATGCCGCCGGTTTTCTGCAGGCGTTGCTGGAGCGAGGGGTTGAGCCGGGGGGCAAAAATATTGTCGTTCTGGGCGCTGGCGGCGCCTCAAGAGCCGTTTCTTACATCCTTGCTGAAAGGGACGCACACCTGACTATCCTTAATCGGCAATTAGAGCTGGACTGGGCAGAGGCGCTTGCCGAGCGGATTGCCGAGGACTTTGAGAAGGAGGTCAGAGTGCTGGAACTGGGTTTCGAGAACCTGACAATAGCTATGGAAAGGGCTGACATGCTGATTAACGCTACCAGCGTGGGCATGAGTCCAGATAGCCAAGAGACCCCGGTTCCCGCACAGTTGCTCAAACCTGAACTGGTTGTTTTCGATATAGTGTATAATCCTATAAGAACAAGGTTGCTGAAAGAAGCTGAGGCAGCCGGTGCCCGCACCATAGGGGGGGTTGATATGCTCGCCTGGCAGGGGGCTCTGGCTTTTGAGAAATGGACCGAGCAGTCAGCCCCGCTTGACCTGATGAGAAAGGAAGCCATCAAAGTGCTGGAGAAACATGAGGACTAGCATCGCCCTGATAGGTTTTATGGGGACGGGAAAAACGGCGGTAGGCAAGGTACTGGCAACCAAGCTGGGCAGGGAATTTATTGAGCTGGATAGCATGATTGAGAAGAAAGCGGGGAAGACCATTCCTGAGATATTTCAGCAGGACGGTGAGATTGTATTTCGGGAGCTTGAGATTGAGGTTACCAGAGAAGTTGCCAGCAAGAAAAGTGTCGTCATCGCTTGCGGTGGCGGCATAGTTCTTAATAAAATAAACATTGACAGACTGAGAGAGGAATGCGTCATAGTTTACCTGACGGCATCACCAGGTATAATATTGGAACGTACATCAGGTGACGAGGATGAAAGGCCCTTACTCTCGGTTTCTGACCGGGCCTCGCAAATAAAAGAGCTTTTAAGGTTTCGCCAGCCATTTTATAAACGGGCAGCCGATATAGAAATAGATACTTCAAAACTTAATACTGAATCGGTTGCCGAGCAGATAATGGAGAAGTTGAGGGATAATGAAAGTTACCGTTAATAAAAGCGAAGCAAGGGGCAAGGTAAGAGTCCCCCCCTCTAAAAGTCAGACCCTTCGGGGATTAATATGCGCCGCCATGGCCAGGGGAGAAAGTGAGATAGTAGATCCTCTGGTCTGTGAAGACACCGCTGCCGCCGTAGATGTGCTGAGCAAGGTCGGGGTCTCCATCAAGCAGGAGGAGGGTTTATGGCGGGTCACGGGGGGGACTTTCCGGGAGCCGAAGGAAGACCTGTACTGCGGGGAATCGGCGACCACTCTGAGGTTCATGACGGCGATTTGCTCAATAATCCCCGGCCAGTGCTACCTCGTCGGCGGGCCTTCCCTGTCAAAAAGACCGGTAAAATCGCTGGTAGAGGCACTGAAAAAGCTGAAGGTAAAATGTTCTATGGAGGGCAAGACGACACCGCCGGTAACCGTTGAGGGGGGCACCCTGAAGGGGGGCGTGACGGACCTGCCGGGAAACATAAGCTCGCAGTTTATATCGGCTTTGCTTTTAGTAGCTCCCTTTGCTGAGAAGAAGGTCAGCATCAGGCTGAGCACTCCCATGACATCCAAACCCTACGTACTGATGACGCTGAGGTGCCTGAGGAGGTTCGGGATAAGCATCCGCAGGGAATTTGATAGATTTGTCGTAACCAAACAGAGGTATAAAGCGACCAAATTTGCCGTGGAAGGCGACTGGTCATCCGCCTCGTATTTTCTGGCGCTGGGGGCTTTCTCCGAAGGGGTAGAAGTGGAAAATCTGAGCACCTCGAGCCTTCAGGGCGACCGGGTGATACTGGACTTACTGAGAGGTATGGGCGCTAAAGTCAGAGTAACCGGGAATACCGTTACCGTAAGCCGGGGTGATCTGCGGGCAATCCACGCCGACCTTTCCGACTGTATTGACCTTCTGCCCACCGTGGCGGTTCTCGCCGCTCTGGCCGATGGTGCCAGTGAATTTTCCGGTATTGAGAGGGCGCGGATAAAGGAATCAAACCGGGTGGCGGCTATAAGAGAAGGGCTGACAAAGATGGGTGTCTCCGTAACCGAGGATAGAGACCGACTTACCGTTTTCGGCCTGAAGACACAGAAACCGGCCGCGGATGATGAAGAGGAAAAAGAAACTGAAGAAGGCGAAGCCGGTGGGGAGGGTCAGGCAGCAGACGGGGCTGTCCCGGAACCGCAGAATGTCGTTATCGATTCCAAGGACGACCACAGGATTGCTATGGCCTTCGCTATACTCGGCACCGCCGTCGGCGGCATCACCATCGATGGAGCCGAATGCGTCGCCAAGACGTATCCGGATTTTTGGGACGCACTGAAGAGCATCGGTGGTGAACTGGAGAAAAATGCAGAATAGCCTGGGCAGACTTTTTACAGTAACCAGCTTTGGCGAAAGCCACGGCAGGTGCGTGGGTACCGTCGTTGATGGCTGTCCTGCCGGTCTACCCATCACCGAGGCGGATATACAGAGGGAGGTGGATAAGAGACGAGCCGGGGAGAGTCTGGCTGCCACCGCCAGATTGGAGAAGGACAAAGTTGAGATTCTGGCGGGGGTCAGTGAAGGCTTCACCACCGGCGCGCCCATCTGCCTGTTGATATGGAACCGGGATGTCAACGACAGTGACTATGAGAAAATAAGGTTCCGGCTCAGACCGGGACATGCCGACTATACCGCCTATATGAAATATGGCGGTTTTAACGACTGGCGGGGCGGGGGCAGGTTTTCCGGCAGAATTACCGCCACCTTTGTCATGGCGGGAGCCATCGCCAGGAAATTGTTGAACCTGATTGACATTGAAATTATAGCGCACACCGTTGAAATCGGCGGCATAACGGCCAGGCCGATGGATTTTGATGCAATAAAGAAGAATGCTGAGCGGGACTCGCTGCGGTGTGCTGACCCGGCAGCCTCAAAGGAGATGTCTGGACTCATCGCACAGGCTAAAGAAGATGGTGACAGTCTCGGCGGCGTTATTGAAGGCATCGCCCGTAATGTACCGGTTGGTCTGGGAGAACCGGTCTTTGATAATTTAGATGGGGACTTAGCCAAAGCCCTGATGGCTATCCCGGCGGTCAAGGGGGTTGAATTCGGTGCCGGTTTCTCGGCAGCCCGAAAAAAGGGGTCAGAAAATAACGACCCGTTCACTGTTAAAGACGGCAAGATAGTGACCGTGACCAATAATGCTGGCGGTATACTCGGCGGCATAAGTAACGGCATGCCGGTGGTCGTCAGAGTTGCTATCAAGCCGACCTCTTCTATAGGCAGAGAGCAGGAGACGGTGGACATGCGAAATATGGAAAGTACCAGTATACGCGTCGGGGGAAGGCATGATGTCTGTATCGTGCCGAGGGCGGTGGCGGTAGTTGAAGCGATGATGGCGGTAACCCTTGGCGACTCTGCCATGAGAGCCGGACTGATTCCGGGGGTAATCAAATGAGCCTGGATGATTTAAGAAAAAAAATAGATGAAATAGACGCCCGGATAGTTGAGCTTATCGGTGAGCGAGTAAGAACAGCCGAGGAAATCGGGCAGGGCAAAAAGGAACAAAACAGACTGATTGAGGATAGGGAAAGAGAACTCAGGGTTCTGAAAAATGTCCGCAGTATCGCCCGCAATAAAAAAATAAGCCCGAGCGATATAGAAAATATTTACCAGCAAATAATGGATGCCTGCAAGAAGATACAGGGGGTAGCCGTCGCTTTTCAGGGCGAACCGGGCGCTTATACAGAGGAGGCAGCCTTACGCTTCTTCGGGGAATCAACCCAGAGCCGGCCTTATGAAAGCCTTGATGAAGTTTTTGAGGCTGTGGAGATGGGAGAAGTGCCTTTCGCGGTTGTCCCTGTCGAGAACTCGCTGGAGGGAAGCATCACCAGGGCGTATGACCTCCTGCTGGATTCGCCCCTCATGGTATGTGGTGAGATAGAACTCCGCATCAGTCACTGCCTGATAGCCGTTGCCGGAGCCAGTTTGGATACAATAAGAGTGGTCTATTCCCACCCGCAGGCTCTCGGACAGTGCCGCAGTTTTTTGAATCACCTGAATTGCGAACTGATACCTGCCTCTGACACAGCGGGCAGTGTCAAGATGATAAAGGAGCAGGGTCTGCCGGATAGTGCCGCGATTGCCGGCGCCAGAGCCGCCGATATCTATGGCATGAAGATAATCGCGAAAGAAATAGAGGATAACCCGCATAATTTCACCCGATTCTTCATTCTGTCCAAAGAAGACTCCCCGCCCACGGGGAATGACAAGACCTCCATAGTTTTTTCGCTGAAACATAAACCGGGGACACTGTATGACTGCCTCAGAGCATTCGCTTCCATGAATATCAATTTGACCAAGCTGGAGTCCAGGCCAACCAGACACCAGCCGTGGGAATATAACTTCTATATGGATGTCGCCGGGCACCGCCAGGATGAAGAGATTGGTGACGCTCTGGAGAAGCTGGAGGAGTCTTCAATCTTCGTTAAAGTCCTGGGGTCATATCCCAAAGCGAAGTAACTCTGCTGGTTTGCTAAATGTAGCCTCAAACAGAAAGCGGACACTTAATACTAGGGGCAGGGGGATAGGTTAATAAATATGAAAATAGCTATAATCGGCGGCTCGGGTAAAATGGGGCGGTGGCTGGCTGGCTTTCTATTGAAAGACGGCAAAGAGGTAGTCATCACCGGCCGCAATCAGGAGAAACTGCGGGAAGCCCAGCATCAACTGGGTGTGGAGATTGCCGCCAGTAATACGGAAGCAGTCAAGGGTGCCGATTATATCCTGCTGTCCGTCCCCATAGAGAATTTTGAAGAGGTGGTAAGGCAGGTAGGCCCCCATGTAAAGTCGGGGCAGGTGGTTATGGATGTTACCTCTACCAAGATGTTGCCGGTTGAAATAATGCACCGGTACATAAAAACCGGCTCGGTACTGGGTGCCCATCCTTTGTTTGGACCCGGTGCCCGGAGCATAGCCAACCAGAATTTCGTGCTGACACCCACCAGTGATGATGAGGCAGCACTGGCTGAAAAGATTAAAAATTATCTGGAAGCCAGAGGCGCCAGAGTGACCCTGGTGACTCCCCAGGAGCACGATGAAACGATGAGCCTTGTCCTCGGTTTATCCCATTTTATTGCCCTGGTTTCTGCCGATACACTGCTCAGTGCCGGCAAGCTAAGGCCCATGGAGGCAGCCGGCAGCAATACCTATAAAATACTGCTTATCCTGCTGGAAAGCGTGCTCTCCGAGGACCCGGAGCTTTACGCTTCCATACAGGTGAATTTGCCTCAGGTAACGGAGTTTGAAAGGCTATTCCAGGACAGAGCCAGAGAGTGGGCGGAGCTGGTGGCGGGTAAGGACAGGCAGGAATTTGCCCGGCGTATGAAAGCCATGAAAGACAATCTTGCCAAGGTTGCTCCCGACTTTGAGAAGGCGTATGAGAAAATGTACCGGATAGTGGAGGGGTTGTAAGGTTACTTCACCTCGTACGCGCCGAAGATGAAGTCAAGGTCATCCAGCAGGGCAGAGACCTTGTCTTGAGGGAAGAGTGCCTCATCAACATCAAGCATTAACTTCGTCTCACCCCTGGCCGAGCCGACTATATGCACCCTGAGACACTCTTTGGCTGACTTGCTCGCTTTTGACTTGAAGGTCAGCGTGCCGCGCGAAACGAATGATGCCGATTGGTCGGGCAGGGTATATGTCTCCAGCTTATTCTCACCCAGGTCTACCCCCTGCTTCAGGATGAAATCCCTTATCTCGGCATAAAGCAGCTCAGGGTTTACTTCGATATATGTTTTCCTCATTTGCATCACGAACTTCTCTTTTCTCCTTATATTAATAAAATAATAAGACATTACGGGGCTTTATTCAAGTAAGGAGTTAAAGAA
The DNA here is from genome assembly GCA_964456395.1 of uncultured Dehalococcoidaceae bacterium. GTDB lineage: Bacteria > Chloroflexota > Dehalococcoidia > Dehalococcoidales > RBG-16-60-22 > CAYWAU01. Next base: position 9,480 of record CAYWAU010000021.1, on the reverse strand, counting down.
GTATCTTTCGGGTTTGGTTGACAGGGTTAAACAAGTTGTCATTGCGAGCCCTTCCACTGAAGGGCGAAGCAATCCCATACAGTTATCAGTAGAGATTGCTTCGTCGCTACGCTCCTCGCAATGACGACAATACCAGCCAAAAGAGAACGGAACCTTTAAAAAGAGGGCGGCTTCGCAGAGAACCGTGGGGCTTTTTACATCTCTCTGTTCAAATTAGCCAGGAACTCGGCGTTATCCTTGGTTTTACGCATGCGGTCCAGTATGCGCTCCGATGCATCAACCAGGTTGTTGGAGTCGGAGGCAATCATCGTCACCATGCGCCGCAGCAGCCATACCTGCTTCAGGGTCTCCTCATCCAGTAACATCTCTTCCCGTCTGGTGCCACTGCGCTGAATATCCATAGCCGGGAAGACGCGCCGCTCCGAGAGCCTTCGGTCCAGGTGGAGCTCCATATTGCCGGTTCCCTTAAACTCTTCGTAGATTAGGTCATCCATGCGACTGCCCGTATCAATGAGGCAGGTGGCAATGATAGTCAGGCTGCCACCCTCGTCAGTATTACGGGCAGCCCCGAAGAAACGCTTGGCCGGGTGCAGGGCGGCGGGGTCAATGCCGCCCGATAGGGTACGACCACTGGAGGGCATGGCTAGGTTATAGGCACGTGTAAGGCGGGTAACACCATCAAGCAGGATGACCACATCCCTGCCACTTTCCACCAGGCGCTTGGCTCTCTCCAGCGCCAGCTCGGCAACACGAGTCTGATTCTCCACCATCTCGTCAAAGGTGGCGCCTATCACCTCCCCCTGAACCGAGCGCTTCATATCAGTAACCTCTTCGGGACGCTCACCAATAAGACACACCATTATGTGAATATCATCATATTTGGCGGCGGCATTGGCTATGGATTTGAGCAGCAGTGTCTTGCCGGCTTTTGGTGGTGAAACGATTAATCCCCTTTGACCGCGCCCGATGGGGGCGATGAGGTTGAGCAGGCGGGTGGACAGGTCATCCGGTGAGTGCTCCAGGTTGATTAGCCTGTCGGGGAAAGTGGGCGTGAGCGAGCCAAAAGGCTGCCGGCTCTTGGTAAGCTCCGGGTCAAGGTTGTTAATGGCTACTACCTGTAGCAGGCTGTAGTATTTCTCGTTGCTTTTGGGTAGCCTGCCCTGTCCGGTAACCATATCACCATTACGCAGACCAAAGCGGCGAATCTGGGAAGGCGAGATATATACATCCGTCTGGCTGGGCAGCAGGGTTTCCTGTCTCAGGAAGCCGTAGCCATCGCTCATGATATCCAGAATGCCGCTGCAGAAGATGTTGCCCTGTTGCTCGGTATGCGACTCAAGCAAGCGCATGATGATGTCCTGCTTCTTGAGACCGGCCGGGCTGGGCATGCCCATTTCTTTAGCCAGTTCAAGTAGTTCGTCCTTGGTTTTACCTTCAAGTTCAGCAATGTTCATGATGCCACCTCACTCTGACCCTATCTCCCTGCCAGGGAGGGGTACTTTTTGCTTTTTCTATTTACAGCTCCTTTTGTCTGTTTTATTGTTTCGCTACGCTTTTCCAGTCAGCCAGAAAACGTTTAATGCCAATATCGGTAAGCGGGTGTTGTATCATCTGCATAAGCACATTATAGGGAACAGTAGCAATATGGGCCCCCGCCTTGGCGGCAGTTATACAGTGTAGAGGATGACGAAGGCTGGCGGCAATCACCTGGGTGGATAACTGCGGATAGTTTTTCAATACATCAACAATGTCCTTCACCAGCTGCATACCGTCATGGCCAACGTCATCCAGTCGGCCGACGAAGGGGCTAACATAGACGGCACCAGCCAGGGCGCCCAGGAGTGCCTGATTCACCGAGAAACACAGGGTCATATTGATTCTAATTTTTTCTCGGCTCAGGGCAGATATTGCCTGGAGACCATCAGCAGTGACCGGTATTTTAATATTAACATTGGGTGCCCAGGATGCCTTGAGACGAGCTTCTTCTATCATAGACTCAGCGTCCTCGGCCAGTACTTCTACGGAAACCGGACCGCTGACTATGGAGCAAATAGTCTTGGTCATTGTTTCGTAGTCAGACGTTGCCTCCTTGGATACAAGGGACGGGTTGGTGGTAACCCCGCTGATAATACCCAGTTTGGCAGCTTGCCTGATCTGGTCAATATTGGCTGTATCCAGAAAGATTTGTATTAGGTTCTCCTTCTCAATTAAGTTGAAAGGGGTAACGGGGGCTGAGCTCCTTCACGCAGTACATCTTTGGCAACACCGAGGAAATCGCGGAACAGGGGGTGGGGGCGGCCGGGACGGGAGCCAAATTCAGGATGAAACTGACAACTCACCATCCAGGGGTGGTCGGCTAGCTCGCAGACCTCGACAAGTTTGTTATCAGGAGCCACTCCGCTGTAAACCATACCTGCCTTATGCAGCGGCTCTCGGAATTCATTGTTAAATTCAAAGCGGTGTCGGTGGCGCTCGTACACCAGGGACTGACCGTAGGCACTGGCGGCCAGGCTATCGGGAACAAGTTGACAGGGGTAGTTACCCAGGCGCATGGTGGCCCCTTTGGTTTTTAACTTCTTTTGTTCGGGGAGAAGGTCAATAACGGGGTAGCGGGTGGAGGGGTCAAACTCGGTGGAGTTCGGCTCCTCCGAATTATAAACATGGCGGGCGAACTCAATAACCATGACCTGCAACCCGAGGCATAATCCTAAGTACGGGATTTTATTATCTCGGGAATATCTGGCTGCCTTTATCATACCCTCAATACCCCTGACGCCGAAGCCGCCGGGGACAATGATGCCCTGGGCGGTGCGCAGTAAGTTATCAGCGCCATCTTTATCCAGGTCCTCGGAATGGACCCAGAACAGATTAAGTTCTCTATCATGAAAGAGTGCCGCATGGTACAGCGCCTCGCGCACTGAGAAATAGGCATCATTTAGTTCCACATATTTGCCCACCAGGGCAACATTGACTATCTCATGCGGTGTCTTGATACGTTCCACCAGTTCCCGCCACCGACGCAGGTCGGCCCGGCGCGTCTTAATGCCAAGCCTGTTTATAATTATCTGCCCCAACCCCGACTCTTCAAGGATTAGCGGTATCTCATATATCGTGGGTACGGTAGGCAGAGGAATAACCGCCTGCCGCTCCACATCGCAGAACAGGGATATTTTATCCCGTATCCCCTCTGATATTAGCTGGTCGCTACGGCATATAATAACGTCGGGCTGAATACCGATACGGCGCAGCTCATTAACACTGTGCTGGGTGGGCTTGGTCTTCAGCTCCCCGGTAGAGGTAAGATAGGGGAGAAAGGTGACATGGATATAAAGCACGTTGTTTCTGCCGACATCATTTCTCATCTGCCGGATAGCCTCAAGGAAGGGCTGCCCCTCAATATCACCCACGGTGCCGCCTACCTCAATAAGAATTACATCAGCCTGTGATTTCTCGGCTAACTTTTTAAACCGTTCCTTAATCTCGGTGGTCAGATGAGGCACAATCTGGATGGTGCCACCCAGGAAGTCCCCCCGTCTTTCCTTGGCGATAATGGTACTGTAGATCTGGCCCGAGGTAACGTTGGAATCGGCCGTAAACTCGGCATCAATAAAGCGCTCGTAATTGCCCAGGTCAAGGTCAGTTTCCGCCCCGTCCCGGGTAACGAATACCTCACCGTGCTGGTAAGGCGACATCGTGCCCGGGTCAACGTTAAGGTAGGGGTCCAGCTTCTGTACAGACACGGTAATTTGACGGCTTTTCAGAATGGTACCAATTGAGGCGACAGTGATGCCCTTCCCTACCGAACTAACCACGCCTCCAGTAACAAATATATACTTTGGCATACAGGAGAACCAAACTCCAACAAATCTGGAAAACTTCCAGCCTCTTCCTTGGGAATTAGAACGGGATTCTGTAATAAAGTGCCTCTGGTAAAGGTCCTGGCACTATTTGTAATGGAAAAAGTCTTAAGTGTCAAGTAGAACAGACGTAGGGGAGGCGGTTTCTTTTTATTATAAAGAGACAAGGCTTTTTTGTCAAGTTTTTGACAGTTATTCCAGTGCCCGCTGATTAATTGTCCGATTGCGGTAACACCATCACCAGCAGTAAAATTGACAGAGTCAGGATGCCATTGTAGACTGTTTAAGGTGCCTGACCCCACCCCGAGGAGATAGAGGAAATGAGCTTCTTAAGTCAAACTGACCCCGAAGTGAGCCGTGCCCTTGAAATGGAGAAAAAGCGGCAGCAGGAAACGATAAACCTGATTGCCTCGGAGAACTATGCCAGCAAGGCGGTGCTTGAAGCCCAGGGTTCGTTTTTGACCTGCAAGTATGCCGAGGGCTATCCCCAGCATCGCTACTATGGCGGCTGCGAAAATATGGATGTCATCGAGGGATTAGCCATCCAGCGAGCCAAGGAATTATTTCACGCCGGGCATGCTAATGTCCAGGCACACAGCGGCGCCCAGTCAAACATGGCTGCCTATTATGCCCTGCTGAAATACGGTGATACCGTTCTGGCGATGAGTCTGGCCCACGGCGGGCACCTTACCCACGGTGACATGGCCAGTTTCTCGGGCAAGTCATATAATTTCGTATTGTACGGGCTTAACCGGGAGACAGAGCGGATTGATTATCAGGAGGTTGAGAGGCTGGCTCTGGAGCATAAGCCCAAGTTAATTGTAGCTGGAGCCAGTGCTTATCCCAGAATTATTGACTTCGAGCGCTTTCGAAATATTGCTGACAAGGTAGGAGCCAGGCTTATGGTTGACATGGCTCACATCGCCGGCCTGGTGGCGGTCGGCCTGCACCCCACCCCCGTCCCGTACTCAGATGTGATAACCTCGACTGCTCATAAGACGCTGAGGGGTCCGAGGAGCGGTTTTATCCTGTGCCGGACAGAACTGGCTTCCGCCGTGGACGCCGCCGTCTTTCCCGAAATGCAGGGGGGTCCCTTCATGCATGTCATTGCCGCCAAAGCAGTGGCGTTTCACGAAGCCATGCAACCCGAGTTTGCTGATTACCAGCGGTCTATCCTGGACAATGCCCTTACCCTGGCTGCGGAACTGCAACGGTTGGGACTCCGCCTGGTATCAGGCGGTACCGACAATCATCTCATCCTGGTGGACCTTACCGATACCGGGGTTACTGGCAGGGAGGCGGAGGTATCTCTGGAAGCCGCCGGCATTATCGTCAATCGGAATAACATTCCCTTTGACACCCGCCCACCTTTGATTACCAGCGGTATCAGGCTGGGCACGCCGGCCCTGACTTCACGCGGCTTTGGCCGGGAAGAAATGAAGCTCATTGCGGCACTGATTGTCAGGGTGATTGGCAATCCCGGCGACCAGAATATTCGGAATCAGGGAAGGCAGGAAGTCGAGCAGATATGCCAGCGCTTCCCCGTGCCCGGCATTAATGGCTGAGATTACTTGTATTAACCATATGCCTCGTATTAATATATTTGCAGTGAAGGAAAGACTGGGGCAACTGCTCGCCCAAAGGCAGAAGCAGCGCATTGTTGACACCAGCCGGGTTCCATCCGCCGTTCTGTTACCCATATATAACAGGCAAGGACAGCTTCAACTGCTTTTTATCAAGCGGACAGAGACGGTAAGAGAACATAAGGGCCAGATATCTTTCCCCGGAGGAACCTGTGAAGAGGGAGAGACAGCGCTGGATACCGCCCTGCGGGAGTGTCGTGAGGAAATAGGTTTGCATGCTGAGGATGTTGAGGTCCTGGGCGAGATGGACGACTATATAACTACAACCTCAAATTATATTGTCACTCCCTTTGTGGTCATGATACCCTGGCCATATCAGTTTAAGATGCACCGGGAGGAGGTCGATGAAATAATTGAGGTGCCAATCTCGGCGCTTCTGGACGATAACTGCCTTAACCAAGATTCCGAGATTATAAACGGCGAGCTGGTTGATTCTTACGCCTATCACTATCAGGGGAGGGTAATCTGGGGCGCTACCGCCCGGATACTGAATTCGTTTCTGGATATTTATACCCGGGCCATGCCGGGCAGGTAAACGGCAGACTGTGGTTAAAAATCAATAAAAGCTAAGATTGTCGCTTCTGGCATCTTCAGCTAACCAGAACACAATCCTTCATGATAATATTTTTCCCGTAGCCGTCATATTTACCCAGCACCGCTACTGCCTGCCCTTCGGACAGCCGACTCAGCGCGGGCACACTTTCCTTACCAAAGGTGCACCGGACATTCCAGACTCCCCCTTTTTGGGTACCCTTAAGAACAATGTAACGAATATCAAGGTGGTCTCTGACAAATACCTTGTCCACCAATCCCGTTACCCTGATAGTCTGGTCCGTTAGTCGCGCATGAGCCGCCAGCTTATCCGCCTGGTAACTTATGTTCAGTTCGTCAACACTTATCTCTATTTTACCTGAGTCTGCCTCAAGCTTTGGCGCCACTGCTGGCTTTGGTTCAGGCTCGGGTTCTGGCTCGGGTTCTGGCTCTGGCTCTGGTTCGGGTTCCGGTTCAGGCACAGGCTTTGGCTTGGGCTTCTTTATCTGCTTCCGTTTCGGCTTCAACTCAGGTTCGGGCTCGGGTTCTGGCTCGGGTTCTGGCTCGGGTTCTGGCTCTGGCTCCGGTTCTGGCTCGGGCTCCGGTTCGGGTTCAGGTTCTGGTTCTGGCTCTGGCTCCGGTTCTGGCTCGGGCTCCGGTTCGGGTTCAGGTTCTGGTTCCGGCTCAGGCTCAGGTTCCGGCTCAGTCGACCTCAAAGCAAATTGCCTCTCCTCCTGAATCTGCTTATAGGTCTTGTCTATCTTCTTATAAGCCCTGGACAGCAGCGGATAGCCGCACCACTGGCAAGCCCAGTCTTCAGTCCTTAAAGTCTCCCGACCACAATTAGGGCATGATGGCATGATAATACCTCTGCTATAGATTACATGTGAGAACGACAGATTGTCAACCCCTCGCCAGCAGGATTATAAAGCCAGTCTATGTGTAAAATTCAGCACTATAAGAAATAATTTTTAATAAATACTTAACACAATTTTGTTAACTTTTCTGATGTAATATTGACATATTATCTAAAAAGATTTATAATATTACTGATATATAATTATGGAGACAAGACATGGCCGGCAAGAATTACTACGACATATTAGGGATTAAGCGGGATGCCAGCGAGAAGGAGATAAAGCAGGCATACCGGCGGCTGGCGCGCAAGCATCACCCCGATGTTAACCCCGGCGACAAGTCTGCCGAGGCAAGATTTAAGGAGATAAACGAAGCCTACGAGGTACTGTCGGACGAGGACAAACGGAAGAAGTACGACCGCTTTGGTGATAAGTGGCAGTATGCCGACCAGTTTGAACAGGCCGGAAGGCAGCAGACACAATACTGGGACTTCGCTCCAGGGGGTGGCACCTATCGCTTCAGCGGCGACACTGGAGACATGGACAGTATCTTTGAGGAATTGTTCGGAGGCGCCCGCACCCGTACCTTTCACCGCCGCACCCAGCCGAGACGAGGACAGGACCTGGAGTCCCCGGTTGAGGTAACCCTTGAGGAAGCCTATCACGGCACCAACCGCACCATCAGCCTTCAGACTGAGGAACCCTGTACCGCCTGCCATGGAAGCGGACGAATTCAAAATCTGCCCTGCTCCGCCTGTCGCGGTGCCGGGGTAATGCCCAGGATAAAACGTCTTGAGGTGAAAATTCCCCCCGGGGTGAACAACGGCTCCCGGGTACGCATTGCCGGCAAGGGACAGCCCAGCTATGGCGGCGGCGCCAGCGGCGACCTTTATCTGAAAATCTCAGTCAAGCCTCATCCAGCACTTGAGCGCCACGGTGATAATTTACATGTTACCATCCCGGTGCCTCTGGCAGCAGCGGTACTGGGCGGCGAGGTGCAGGTGCCAACACCCAAGGGCAAGCTGGCATTGAAGATACCGCCAGAGACACAGAACGGGCGCGTCTTCCGCCTGGCCGGACAGGGCATGCCTCACCTCGGTAAATCCACGCGAGGCGACCTGCTGGCGAAGGTTAATGTTGTCTTGCCCACCAAATTGTCGGAGAAAGAAAAGGAATTATTCAGGCAGCTGAGTGAGATACGGTCAACTTAAAAGGAAGTTGAGGTGATTATGAACAGAGACAGATATGATACCGAGCCCCGCTATGTAATAAGCGTAGCGGCCAGAATGCTGGACACGCAAACCCACACTCTGCGCTACTACGAGAGGGTCGGCATTATAGAGCCGTGCCGTTCCCAGGGAAACGTTCGGTTGTATTCCGATAGAGATATTGCCCTGCTCCAGAGAGTGAAGTCGCTGGTAGATGATATGGGCGTTAATTTACCCGGAGTGGAAGTCATCCTGCACATGATGCAGCGCATGGGCGAGATGCAAAACGAACTGGAACAGGCACAGGAAGAGCTAAAGAAACGGAGGGGAGGTAAGTAAATTATGAAGCAGGAAAGATTCACGGAACAGGCTCAGGAAGCCCTTCAGGCTTCCCAGCAACTGGCGATGCAATTCAAGCACAGCCAGTGGGACGTAGAACATATTTTACTGGCCCTGCTCCTGCAACAGCAGGGGCTGGTAGGTGACATACTGAAGGAACTCAATGTTGATGTGGAGGCAATAAGGAACCAGGTGGAAGCAACCCTGGAAAAAACTCCCAAGGTCGCTTACGAGACGGGGCAGATTTACGCCACACCGCGTATTGCCCAGCTGATGAGCCGTGCCGACGAAGAAGCTAACCGCCTTAAGGACGAATTTATCAGCACCGAGCACCTGCTGATTGCCATGGTCAGCGATGAGAAGGGCGAGGCCGCCAATATTCTGCATGGCGCCGGCATCAACCAGGAGAAGGTATACGCCGCCCTCCAGAAAGTACGCGGCAGCCATCGCGTCGACGACGCCCGTGCCGAAAGCAAATACCGCTCCCTGCAGAAGTACGGACGCGACCTGACTGAATTCGCCCGCGTGGGCAAGCTCGACCCGGTTATCGGCCGGGATGAGGAGATAAAAAGGGTCATGCAGGTACTTACCCGGCGCACCAAGAACAATCCAGTGATTGTTGGCGAAGCCGGCGTGGGTAAGACGGCCATTGCCGAGGGGCTGGCTCAGAAGATTGCCGCTGATGATGTTCCCGATTCCCTGAAAGGACGCAAGGTAATCGCCCTGGACATGGGCGCGCTGGTCGCCGGCAGCAAGTTCCGCGGCGAGTTTGAGGAACGGCTCAAGGCGGTCATGGACGAGGTCAGGCAGTCACAGGGTGAAATAATATTGTTCATTGATGAGATTCACACCGTCGTTGGGGCTGGCGCCGCCGAAGGCTCTATTGATGCCAGCAATATGCTCAAGCCGGCGCTGGCTCACGGTGAACTGCAGTGCGTGGGCGCCACCACCCTTGACGATTACCGCAAGTTTATTGAGAAGGACAAGGCGCTGGAGAGGCGCCTCCAGCCGGTATTCATCGGTGAGCCCAGCGTGGAAGCAACTA
>CAYWAU010000020.1:0-18117 GCA_964456395.1 uncultured Dehalococcoidaceae bacterium | reverse complement strand
CTCTGGGTGGCGCTGGACAATGGTATCTATATTCCCAACCTGTGCGCCCTGCGGGATAAACCGGAGCCGGACGCCGCCTGCCGCCTGTGTTTCGTTGAAATAGAGGGGGAGGAAAAGCCGGTCACCGCCTGCACCAGAGAGGTAACCGATGGCATGGTAGTCAATACCAGAGGGGAGAAGGCACTAAGGCTGGTACGTACCGCTTTTGAGCTGCTTATGGCATCCCATCCGGTGGACTGTGCCAACTGCCCGGCCAACCGCTCCTGCGAGCTTCAAAAGATAGCCCGCCACCTCGGCAGCAAGCTGAAAACAAAGCGCTTCAGGAAGTTGCTGCGGGAACTCCCGGTGGATGACAGCAACCCTCTGTTCACCTATGACCCGAATAAGTGCGTTCTCTGCGGACGATGCCTCTGGGTATGCCGTAAACATCTGGGAATAGGCATTCTTGGCTTCGCCCACCGCGGCTTTAAGAGGGTAGTTACTACCTTTGCGGATGAACCCATTGGTAAGGACAGATGCCTGAAATGCAGCGAGTGCGTTAGCGTCTGCCCAACCGGAGCCCTGTCATTCAAGGATAGTAAAAAGCCTTCAGGTAATAACACTGAGTGATTCTGTTCGGCTTTAGTTGTTTCGGTATCTTACGGGATAAGCCACTGATGATACTGGGCGGCGGGTGGGAACAGATAAAGTAAAAAGAACCCGCCTAACGGTAACGCCCCGTCTTACTACGAGAGGACGTTGGTTTCTTACTTGGGCGTCTATCACCCCGGTAATCAGGAGCCATAATATTAAAGGGAACGCTTGTTTGGCCGTCAACCAGTCGGGAGCTGATGGCAGGGTCAACCTCTCCTAAAATCTCATCAAAAGAATAGCGGGTAGTGACGACGGTTGGCAGTCTCCCGTTATAACGGTAGTTGATAAGTTGGTAGAGCTTTTCCCTTACCCAGGGTGTCATTGACTGCTCGCCAAAGTCATCAAGGACAAGCAGCGGCGCCGTCTTGACACTCTCAAAAAACTGGTCGTAGGACACCTTGCTCTCGGGACTGAAGGTAGAGCGCAGGTGGTCAAGAAGCTCGGGCACCACCACGAAAAGAGCCGGCTTGCCCGCTTCGTAACGATAATTAACAATAGCCGCCGCCAGATGAGTCTTACCACAGCCGGTATCGCCCATGAAGACCAGCCAGCCTTCGGGGTTCTTGGCAAAATCAAAAGCAATGCGATACGCCTCATCCAGATTATCCTGCAGTTCTAAAGACAGATTATTTCGGCGTTTAAAATTGATAAAGGTCATGCTCTCCTGAAGCTTGAACTCCAGGCCCCAGCCATACTCAGATGAAGGCTGTTCTTCCTCAATCACAAATACCTGGCACATCCCGGGGTCAGTCAGGCGGGTACGCAGCCTTTCGTCCATCTGTTCAACAGGCGTGATGGTGACAATCACCGTGGGCAGTTCACTATTAAAACGGGAGGTCAGCAGCTGGTCAAGCTTTTCCCTGGTCCAGTTGGTGCCCGTCTGAGCTCCCAGGTCATCCAGAACCAGTAACGGGGCATCACGCACCTGGTCGAAGAACTCATCATAGGGCATTTCACTGTCGGGACTGAAAGAGGCACGCAAATGGTCGAGAAGGTCGGGGACGGAAATATAGAAAGCCGGGTAACCGCGGCTGATGCGCTCATTGACAATAGCCGCCGCCAGATGAGTCTTGCCACAGCCGCTGGGACCGCCCAGGACCAGCCACCCCTTCGGCTCAGCGGCGAATGCCCTGGCTGCCTGATAGACGCGACTAAACTGTTCCTGGCTCTGCGGCCTGCCACTTTTACCCTGGGGGTCTAAATTTTCAAAAGTAAAGCGGGTCAGCGAGCCCAGGTTGCTGTATTGTTTCAACCGGCTTTGGCGGTCACCATCCAGTCTACTACTGGTACAGCGACAGGGAATAACCCGGCTGTAGTCCGTTTCCCCCGACGGCAGCCGGGGATGAACGATGCCGGCGCCTTTGCAGATGGGACAGTCCGAGCTTGACGAGGACATTTCCTCAGCGTCGGACCATGTGTCCGTATTTTCCCTTGATGAACCTGTCCGGGTCTTTCTTTTTAGAATCTCGCTGATATGTTCCATCACTCCTGCCTTCTGCTGCCCAGTGCTCCAGAATTGCCGAGATATAGCTCCACTTGCGCTTGTTCTGGTTAACCGCCTCTTTAACAGCCTCCGCAATCCAGTTCTGAGGATACAGCTTCTCGGCTTCACGAAGCTCATCGGCAATCATCGGAGTCAGCATGCCGATGTTCTGCTCATAAAGGGTGAAAATGTCAGGTTTATCCTCAGCCTCAACATAAGTACGCCCTTCAGCTTTGAAGCCGCTCAGCTTGAGCTCCCCGTTCCGAATTTTTGCCACAGTCTGCCGGTTGGACTCATTATTCAGAAAATAGACATCCTCAGACGCCCCATCCCTGTCCAGTACCATGTGTATTATCGTACCCCGCTCAGCAGCCATTTTCAGGGATTTTCGTAAAACCTCGCCGGAAGAATCCGCTATCCCTTTTAGGCTGGCCATCAGGCTGGCATTGCCCAGCAGTTCCGTATAGCTTACGAAGCGGGGGTAACCCTTCTTACGGTAGAGAACCGCCAGGACATGCAGGGTCGTCTTCAACTCAGCTATATCACTAATCTGGAGCAACAGGCTGCTGAAGAAGAGGTTGGGCAGCGGCGTAAACTCCATTCTGGCAGGGAAACCGTTAAATTGCTTCATAATAAAGTCGGCTCCACGCTGCTAATACTTTCAAACCTCGCCAGGTTATGCCGGAAACGCAATTTTATCCGTCCGGTAGGTCCATTACGGTGCTTGGCAATAATAACATCGGCTTCCTCACGCGGGTATTCTTTATCCGGGTGCGCAGCCAGCCATTCATCTTCACTTTTATAGTAGTATTCGTCCCGATAGATGAAGAGGACAACATCGGCATCCTGCTCAATGCTGCCGCTCTCGCGAAGGTCAGAAAGCTGGGGTTCGTGTGACGCCCGCCACTCCACGGCACGGCTGAGCTGTGATACCGCCAGCACGGGCACATGAAGCTCACGGGCTAATGCCTTCAGGGAGCGAGAGATATAGCTGATTTCCTGGACCCTGTTTTCGCCTCTGACCCCCTCGCCCTGCATCAATTGCAGATAGTCAATGATAACGAGGTCAATACCACGTTCAAAGTTGAGCCGGAGCGCCTTGCTGCGCATTTCCGCCATGCGAAGCATCGGGGTATCATCAACATAAATGGATGATTCCGAAAGGACACCGGTAGCCTCCATAATCCGCCTTTCCTCATCATCGGTATGCTGTCCAAACCGAACCCGCCTTGAATTGACCCCGGACTCACTGGACAGCAGACGCATGACCAGTGAATCCCGCGCCATCTCCGCACTGAACAGAGCCACGCACGCCCGGTGCTCTACGGCAGCATTCCGGGCGATGTTGAGCGCCAGGCTTGTCTTCCCCATGCTGGGTCGGCCGGCAACAATAATCAGGTCGGAGCGCTGAAACCCGCCCAGGAATTCATCCAGGCCGGCAAAACTGGAGAGCACATAAGGCAACTGCTCAGGTCGTTCCTCCGATGGAGCAGGCGCCACCTCAAAGTACTTGTCCAGCACCTGGCGGATATGCATCAGGTCCCCGGCACCCTGCCCGCGACGCAATTTAAACAGGATACTCTCCGCCCGTCCGAGACTGTCCTCAACATCCGGGCCAGCCTCATAACCAATGGACGTAATGCGGTCGCCAGCACTAATCAACTGACGCATCACTGACAGCCGATAGACAATCCGGGCATAGTGCTCAATATCAAGGGAAGTCGGGCATATGGATATCAGGTAGCTCAGGTGGGCAGCACCCCCGCACGACTCCAGGCGACCCCGCCGGGACAGCTCCTGCGCCACGGTAATCTGGTTTATGGCTTCATCGCGCTCGTAAAGCGAGCGGCATGCCTCATACAGCCATTGATTCTGCTCATAATAAAAGTCCGGTACCTGAAGAAAGTCAGCAATCTGAAAGATGGCTGTGCCGTCTATCAGCAGTGAGCCGATTACGGCTTCCTCAGCATCGGTGTCATGTGGCGGTAACTTGGCGTCATTCACCCGGCTCTGTCTCCTCTTCTTTCTCTGCTTTCGCCTCAACCTTTTCTTTGCCCTTCTTGGCTGCCTTCGCCTTCCCTTCCTTTTCTTTGTCCTTCTTGGCTGCCTTCGCCTTCCCTTCCTTTTCTTTGTCCTTCTTGGCTGCCTTCGCCTTCCCTTCCTTTTCTTCGTCCTTCTTGGCTGCCTTTGCCTTCCCTTTCTTTTCTTCCTTTTCTGGCTTCTCCTTTGTCACTTTATCCGCTACCACCGCAAGCCCGATAACAGGCGCTATATCCTGGGTGAGCCTGATGGTTACCTCATAGCTACCAAGCTGACGAATTGGCTCTTCCAGTTCTATTTTCCTCTTGTCAATCACCAGCCCGGCACTGTTGCTCAGTTCATCGGCAATATCAGCACTGGTAATTGAGCCGTAAAGTCGGTCCTTGGCACCGGTTCTGGCCTTCAGGGTAATCTCTACCCCTTCCAGTTTACCCGCCAGCTCAGCCATTTCCGCCTCAGCTTGCGCCCGCTTCACGGCTACCTTCTTGAGCTGTGCCTCGACCACATTTGAGGCTGCCGAATTAGCTAAAACAGCCAGCTTCTTGGGCAAAAGATAGTTCCGTCCATAGCCATCGGCAACTTCCTTAGCCTCACCAGCCCTGGCTACGTCGGGTACATCCTCGATGAAAATAACCTTCACAACTCTCTCCTTTTACTGCACATTATTTCACTACCAAAAAAATACGTCAATATGCTCCACATGTGTTGTCCTGAAAAAATTTTTACCATTGTTCCGGTCAATCAATTTACCCTATCCGGTAATGTACTTTTCCGCATAGACAGCGGCCGTAGCACCATCGCCAGCCGCCGATATAACCTGCCGGATAGAGTTGCTGCGTATATCACCGGCGGCTAAAATTCCGGGTACCCCGGTCTCCATCCTGTCGTTGGTAACAATAGCGCCAGTGGTGTCTAGAGTCAGAATACCCTTGAGATAATCGGTATTGGGTTTGAACCCGATAGCCATGAATACCCCGGAGACATCAAGGAACGATTCCTGCCCGGTTTTAATATTGCGAACCCTTACCTGGTTAACAAGGGTCTCCCCCACAATTTCTTCAACCACGGTATCCCACAGGAAGTCTACCCTGGGCTCGGCAAAGGCTTTTTCCTGTAGAATACTCACAGCACGGAGCTGGTTACGCCGATGTATTACTGTTATCCTGGAGGCAAACTTGCTGAGATGGAGGGCTTCCGTAATGGCGGCATTACCACCCCCCACCACTGCTACCGGTTTCTCCCTGAAAAAGGCAGCATCACACGTGGCACAGTAGGATACTCCCTTGCCGATAAATTCGGCTTCCCCGGGTACACCCAACTTCTGCCGCTCCGAGCCATTGGCTATGATTACAGTCTTAGCCATAAAATCGCCCTGCGAGGTCCTGACTACCTTCTGCCCGCCAGTTACCTCAATGCCGGTAACCTCGGTGATTACGGTCTCCAGCCCGAACTTTACCGCCTGCTGGTGCATTGCCTGCGTTAAATCAAAGCCGCCGATGCCCTCCGCAAAACCGGGGTAGTTCTCTACCCACTCCGTGTTTATAATCTGACCGCCGACCACTCCCCTTTCAATAAGCAGACTGCCCAGCCTGGCTCTGGCAGTATAAATACCGGCGCTGAGTCCGGCGGGACCGCCACCGATGATGACGACATCGTACTCTTTTTCGGGACTGCCCATTAATTTCACCACCTTCACAGCCGGAACCGGAGAATAATCAATAATCCTTTTAATTAACGGCTTGCGAGGTTGATTCCATGCTTATCCCAGAGCCGAATCCAGCCTCTTTTTCAGTTCCTCCTTGGGTCTGAAGCCGACTATATTGGCAACAGGCTGCCCGTCTTTGAAGAGAATCAGAGTGGGAATACTCATGATACCATACTTGACGGCAATCTTCGGGCTCTCGTCAACATTCATCCTGCCAAAGCTCACCCTGCCATCATACTCACCCGCCAGTTCCTCAACCACGGGCGCCACCATTAGACACGGTCTACACCAGGGTGCCCAGAAATCAACCAGTACCGGTATCTTTGCCTGTAAAACGACTTCATCAAATTTGGCATCCTCAATTTCCACTGGTTTGCTCATAATTTCCCTCCTTGACTATTTCGGTGATTCCGTGTTCTGCCGTCTCCTTGGCTAAGCCGATGGCATTTTTAATAGCCTTAGCCTGACTGCGCCCGTGCGCGATAATGACATTGCCATTAACCCCCAGCAGGCACGCTCCTCCATACTCGGTATAGTCCATTTTTTTGGTCAGGGAACCCAGCCCTATATCACGGAGCAGGTCCCGGCCCCGGAGGCGGTAGCCACTGGAGAAAATTTGTCCTATTTGCCGCGCCGAGCTCAGAAAACCCTCATTAAGACCCTCTATGGTCTTGAGGACGATATTGCCGGTAAAGCCATCGGTAATAATAACATCAGTGGTTCTTTTGGCTATATCCTGCCCCTCTATATTGCCAGCGAAGTTAATACCTTTGGCTTTCTTCAGGAGCCGGTAACTTTCCTGGACCAGACGGTTGCCCTTAGCCTCCTCGCCGCCATTGCTGAGAAGGCCAACTTGCGGCGATTCAATACCGAGTATGTTTCTACTGTAAATGGAACCCAGCCTGGCAAATTCAACCAGGTGCTCGGGTCGGCAATCAACATTGGCACCGGCATCAACCAGCAGCGCCGGAAAAGACGAAATCGAGTCAAGGAAACAACCTATAGCCGGACGGGCAACCCCTTTGGCCTTGCCAAGTGTAAGCAAGGCGGCACCCAATACCGCCCCGGTATTACCCGCCGATACAAAAGCCGAGGCACCGCCACTACTCAACAGATTAATGCCAACCACAATTGAAGAGTCCGGCTTGCTGCGAAGAGCTTTTACCGGTGATTCGTTAGGCTCAATAATCTGGCTGGCATCTACGATTGTAATCCCGGATTTACGCAGAGAACGTCCCGCCAGCACGTGAAGCACGTTTCGTCTGCCCACCAGGGCAATTTCTACTTCGTACTCCTGCGCGGCTTTTATCGCTCCCTTGACCACTTCGTGAGGGGCGTAGTCACCACCGGTGGCATCAACAGCAATTATCATCTATTCCTCAATTAAGCTCTACTAATGAGACTTCCTTCCCACATGTCACAGTGTCCTCCCCAGCCGGCGAGTACCTGGCCATTAACTGAAACCTGAACTACTTCACACAAACTGGGACAGGCCCGGCACTCAAACGAGGAGGTCTTATATTCTATTTCACTGACGCCAAATCCCTTGAACTGACTGCCGTTCCCACTACTGGCCATACTTTCATGCACCAGCAAAGCCGCACCTATTGCCCCCATTACCTCGTGGTGAGGCGGAACCATGACTTCAGTATCAAGCGCCTCTCCGAGTGCCATGACGATACCCTGGTTAAAGGCAACCCCGCCCTGAAAGACTACCGGCGGTTGGATATCCTTGCCGGCGCCAACATCACTCAGATAGTTGCGCACCAGTGCCTGACAGAGACCGTAAATAATATCCTCAACTCGATGTCCTGACTGTTGTTTATGAACCATGTCTGATTCAGCGAAAACGGTGCAGCGCCCGGCGATACGAACCGGTGCTTCACTGAACAATGCCTTTCGGGATAATTCTTCTATATTCATGTTGAGACGTGAAGCCTGGTGGTCAAGAAAACTGCCGGTGCCGGCGGCACACACCGTGTTCATGCCGAAGTCGGTTACTATCCCCTCCCGAACAATGATAATCTTGCTATCCTGCCCGCCAATTTCAATTACAGTCTGCACTTCGGGAATACGGTGTACGGCAGCTACCGCCTGGCAGGTAATTTCGTTCTTGACCAAATCGGCACCAACGATAGCCCCCGCCAGGTAACGAGCACTCCCGGTAGCCGCCACACCCAGAATTTCAGAATCAGCCGGCAGCTGCTGTCTTATTTGCTTAAGCCCCTGCTGGACCATAGCTACGGGCCTGCCCTCTGTCGGTATGTAAAGGCTGGCAATCAGTTTATCATTATTGTCCAGCACGGCAAACTTGGTGGTAACCGACCCGACATCAATGCCCAGATAGACTTCCACTAGCTTCCCTCACATAAATAATCGTTGCCACAGATTATAGTCTGCCTTCCTTGCCTCTTCGAAACTCCTCCTGAACCTCAGCCGCTATTTCCGGATTAGCCAGAAGGTCAACAACCGTCATGGCCATTGCCTTGGCTGCATCAAGAAGACAGCGAAGCCCGGCTTCAGAGGAGGCTGCCAGACTAAATTGGGGAGAATGTATTAAAACGTCAGCCGGAGCTATGGCTACCAGGGGTTGAATCGTCGGCAAAATCTGACTGACATTACCCACATCGGTACTGAAAGTCCTCACGGCGGCATCACCAAGCGGTATGTTTCTTCCCAGTGACTTCATATTCTGTCTAAAAAGTCGTGCCAGGGTCAGGTTATTGAGCATCGCCGCGTAACGCACCTCTCCCCAGCGGCACTTCAGCTCAGCGCCAGTAGCCCTGGCGGCGCCGATAAAACAGTTGATGACTTTTTCTTTCAGTTCATCAAGATAGCTGTCTTCCTCGGCACGCACAAAGAAGCTGGCAGCGGTATGGGCTGGGACAATATTAGGCGCCTCACCACCATCAGTAATGATACCATGAATCCGGGCTGTACCCCTAATGTGCTGCCTCAGGGAATTAATGGCATTAAAGGACTGAAGCATTGCCTCCAGGGCGTTAATGCCGGCCTCCGGCCGAGCCGCGGCATGAGCCGCCTTGCCAAAGAACTCAACATCCAGGGTCTGGCAGGCCAGGGTGTGTACGACCACCATATTACCCCCACCCGGGTGAACTATCATCGCCATATCCACGTTGTCAAAGGCTCCCCGCTCCGCCATTACCGCCTTGCCTCCATATAATTCCTCGCCCGGCGTGCCGATAACCATGATGCTGCCACCCAACCCATCCACAGTGCCCCTGGAAGCCACGCCAGCAGCGATGGCGCTGGTAGCTATCAGATTGTGACCGCAGGCATGCCCCAGCTTGGGCAGGGCATCATACTCAGCCAGAATAGCGATAACCGGCTTCCCCGTCCCGTAACTTCCCCGGAAAGCGGTGGGCAGTTCACAGATGCCCTTCTCCACGGAAAACCCGTTCGCCTCCAGGTATTCAGCCAGCCAGGCGGCCGCCTTATGTTCCTGGAAAGCCAATTCGGGGTTGGCATGCAGTTTCTGACTCAATTCGCTGAGTTGCTGATGGCGATTATCTACGTCCTCAATGACTGAAGCCTTTAATTTCTCTGTATCCAAATTCCGCTCTCCTTTTATTAGGGGGGGGCAATTTCTAGCAGTACAATGTCTATTATAACCCAGTGCCAGATGGATTTCTAGGCTGTTCCTTTTCAGGTTTTACTTCCGTAAAATGCCTCATTTGTCTCAACTTAAACCACCAAAAAAGAAAATGCTAAAAAATTTCCACGGCTACTATCTTGCATCTTGACAAAAACTGTGCTATAATGCTCTGGCAAAGATAAGAATAGTTAGTGTAGTAAAGTGGGTTTGATTCCCACTTTTTTAATTACCTGTAATAAGGATGTCGGAGGTATAAATCCGAAATGAAGAGCGATTTTTTGCTCGCCATCACTCAGCTTTCGGCGGAAAAGAATCTGCCGAAAGACGTGGTCCTTACCGCCGTAGAGGCGGCATTGGTGTCCGCCTACAAGAAGGATAACTTTGCCACCAATCAGAACATCGCGGTTAAGATTAATCCGAATACCGGTCAGGTTGAAGTGTGGGCGGAGAAAAACGTGGTTGAGGTGCCCTCTGACAGGCGCTACGAAATAACGCTGGATGAGGCGCAAAAGGTCAAAGAGGATGCCCAGATTGGTGGCGCTGTTATGGTTGAATCTACTCCGCATAATGCCGGACGTATTGCCGCGCAAACAGCCAAGCAGGTTATCCTGCAGCGTCTCCATGAAGCGGAACACAGTGCCATATTTGAGGAATACGCTGATAGAGAGGGGGACGTTGTCAGCGGAGTGGTACAGCACTTTGAACTCGGTCAGGCCCATATTGACCTGGGTAGAACCGAGGCGATATTGCCCGCGTCCGAGCAGGTACGCACCGAGCGGTACCGGGTGGGGCAGCGCCTCAAGGTTGTCCTCCTGCAGGTGGCACGTACCAGCAAGGGACCACGGGTAATCGTATCACGTTCTCATCCAGACCTGCTTCGCCGACTCTTCGAACTGGAAGTCCCGGAAGTCTATAACGGAACCGTAGAGATAAAATCAATTTCCCGTGAGGCTGGTTTCAGAAGTAAGATAGCGGTAGCCGCCAAGCAAGAAGGTATTGACCCGGTCGGGTGCTGTGTCGGGCTACGCGGCATCAGGATACAGAATATCGTCAGTGAGCTGAATGGTGAGAAGATAGACGTCGTCATGTGGAATCCAGACGTCTCTGCCTTTATCGCCAGCGCTCTCAGTCCGGCACATATCGTGAACGTTGAACTGAATGAAGACGAGCAAGTAGCGACCGTTACTGTTCCCGATAAACAGCTGTCTCTGGCTATCGGGAAAGAAGGCCAAAATGCCAGGCTGGCTGCCAAGCTTACCGGCTGGCGAATCGACATCAAGAGCGCCTCAGCCGCCGAAGCCGAGAGGCTGGAAAAAGCCAAGCTGGTAACCAAGGCCGAGGAAGAAGAGGTCACCGAAGCAGCCGTAGAAGAACCTGCCGCCGAGGAGATACCTGAAGAGATACTGGCTACCCTGGTCCTTCCTGGGGAAGGACTGGAATTAGCCGGGGAACCTGCGGCAGAAGAGGCAGAGGAAGCGGCAGAAGCCGAGCCAGTCGCTGATGAGGTACTCATGCCGCCACAAATCCTCTTTGAGCCGGTAACAACCGAGGAGAAACCGCAGCTCCGGTTTGCCGAAGATATTATGGCACCCAAACGACCCAAGGCTACGTCTAAAACAACCAAATCAAAGAAGAAAAAGAAGGGTGCTTATGCTAAGGATACCGGTGAAGACGGCGTAAAGGTCAGAAAAGGCCGCAGGGATATTGTTATTGAGGAGGAGGAGGAGTATTTCTAATACCCGTTCTGTTTCAACCAGGCAGATAGCCCAGCGGACGTGCGTGGCTTGTCGGAAGATAAAAGCCAAACAAGAGTTAGTCCGCCTGGTGCGAACTCCTGAGGGTAATATTGAAATTGATATCACCGGGAAAAAGGCGGGGCGGGGGGCTTACCTGTGCCCGGCCCAGGAATGCTGGGAGACAGCACTGAAGGGTAATCAGCTGGAACACACCCTGCGAAGTAATCTGACACAGGAAGAACGCGAACAGCTTATCAAATGCGGTAAAGACCTTTTAAAAGGAGTTAATTAGTGGTAAAGGTCAGCAAACCGGATGATGTTGTTGAGCCGGCCGTAGAGAAGGTCAGCAAGAAAACTTCGGCACCGAAAGTGCCCCTGATAGATATTCCACACTCCCTGGGCGTCAGGCAATTGGCTGACCTTGCAAAGGTCGATTCCATACAGATTATCAAACAACTGATGAGAAACGGCGTCATGGCCAATATCAACCAGATTATAGACTATGACACAGCCGCCACCGTTGTCGCCGGTTTGGGCTATAAAGCACGTCTGAAACCGCTAAAAGACCAGCGACTGGCCAGTGCCGCCGAAGAAAGCAAGAAACTAAAGCGACTCTATGGCACAGAATCCGACAATCTACAGCCGCGACCTCCCGTAGTTACGGTCATGGGGCATGTCAACCACGGTAAGACCAGATTACTTGATGCCATACGTCAGACCAACGTAATGGACAGCGAAGCCGGGGGCATCACCCAGCATATCGGTGCCTACCAAGTATCGGTCAACGAGCAGAAGATTACCTTCCTGGATACCCCCGGTCATGAAGCCTTCACCGCTATGCGAGCTCATGGAGCCAATATAACCGATGTCACCATTCTGGTGGTAGCCGCTGACGATGGAGTAATGCCCCAAACCATCGAAGCCATAAACCACGCCCGAGCCGCCGAAGTTCCCATCGTAGTGGCCATCAATAAAATCGACAAGGACAATGCTAACCCTGACCTGGTGAAACAGCAGCTCGCTGACGCTGGTCTGGTTATTGAGGAATGGGGAGGCAGTATCGTATGCGTCCAAATCTCGGCTAAAGAAAAGATAGGCATCTCGGAACTACTGGAAAATGTGCTGTTAGTTTCGGAAATGGAAGAACTCAAGGCATCACCATCTCAACCAGCCGCCGGAGTCGTTATTGAAGCTGAGATGGACAAGACCCGGGGACCGCTGGCCACGGTACTGGTACAGGCAGGAACTCTAAAACTGGGTGATACCATTGTAGTCGGCAATACCTGGGGCAGGGTCAGAGCCATGTTTAATGATGTCGGCAAGCGAATTAAGAAGGCTGAACCGTCCACCCCTGCCGTAATTCTCGGCTTAAACATTGTGCCTCAGGTCGCGGATACCCTGACGGCAGTGCCTGACGAACGCCGGGCTCAGGCCCTGCTGGCAAAGCGTCAAGCGGAGATGGAGCAAGATTCCTCTCTGACAGCTAGATCGGTCAACCTCAATAACCTCTATGACCAGATACGTGCCGGAAGGGTGAAAGAACTCAATGTCATTCTCAAGACCGACGTTCAGGGCAGCATTGAACCAATAAGCAGCTCCCTGGAACGACTGGGGACAGATGAAGTTCAGGTCAGAATTATCCACAGCGGCACTGGCAATATCACCGAGAGTGACATTATGCTCGCCATTGCTTCCAAGGGACTCGTTATCGGTTTTGGCGTCAGTTCGGAAGAAAATGCCCGGCGGTTGGCGGCTACGAGGGGAGTAGACATCCGCTACTATGATGTAATTTACAGCCTGGCAGATGATGTGGACAAGGCACTAAAAGGCATGCTGGAGCCCATCTATGCTGAGGTTATTGATGGACGGGCTGAAGTAAGGGCTGTTTTCCCCTCAAGCAAGGGAGCCAAAATAGCCGGCGTCTATGTTACTGAGGGCAAGATAAGCCGTAATGTTTCAGCCAGGGTACGAAGAGGTGATGAAGTACTGAGCGACTCTACGGTGAGCAGTCTGAAGCGCTTTAAAGACGATGTCAAAGAGGTGGCCGCCGGCTATGAGTGCGGTGTCGGAATCAAGGACTTCGGTGATTTTGAAGTCGGCGACATGCTGGAATTCTATAGAATGGAAAAAGCCGGGTAAAAGACGACGGCCAGTCTTCAGGTTATGATACATCGTATTGAACGGGTAAACAATCTCATTCGGCG
The DNA here is from genome assembly GCA_964456395.1 of uncultured Dehalococcoidaceae bacterium. Classification (GTDB taxonomy): domain Bacteria; phylum Chloroflexota; class Dehalococcoidia; order Dehalococcoidales; family RBG-16-60-22; genus CAYWAU01. Next base: position 4,700 of record CAYWAU010000020.1, on the reverse strand, counting down.
AGAAGTCAGCGAATTAATTCAGCGTGAGGTAAGAGACCCGCGACTTGATGCCTTTATTGCCGTAACCGAGGTTGCCACCTCTTCAGACCTGAAATACGCTAAAGTCTTTGTCAGCTGTATCGGCGGCAAGCAAGAGGAACAAAAGACACTGGGAGTGTTAAATGCGGCTTCCGGTTACCTGCGCACAGAGCTAGCCAAGAAGATAAGATTGCGGCGTATACCCGAGTTAAGCTTCCACTGGGACGACTCCATCGAGCATGGAGACCGTATACTGCGGCTGCTTGACCAGGTTAGCTCGGAAGAGGAGCATTAAAGACCAATCCCGCAGGAGCATTATTAGTCTATTCAGGATTTTGTCATTCTCCAAGAAGAAAGAGAGTATTTATCAACCTCACCCCCTGTGTCCCCCTCTCCGCAGGCTACTCTCCATTTGGGGAGGTGGGGATAACTACGGGATAAGCCGCAGATGCCACGAGGGCGGCAGGGTGGGAAAAGATAACAGAGGAATAGCTTTGGACGGTATACTGAATATTAATAAGCCTTTGAACAAAACCTCTTTCAGCATCGTTGCCATGGTGAAACGCCTGAGCGGGGAGCGGCGTGTGGGACATGCCGGTACTCTGGACCCGGCGGCTACCGGGGTACTACCAATTTGCCTCGGCCGGGGGACACGCGTTATCGAGTTTCTGGTAGATACCACCAAGACATATATTGCCCGGATTGAACTGGGGGTGGCCACCGACACCTACGACAGCAGCGGCCAGATTACTCAGCAGGGAGACCCCTCTGGCATCAATCAGCCGCAACTGGAATCAGCCCTTGACTCGTTCCGGGGTTCCATCCAGCAGACCCCGCCAATGTACAGTGCCGTAAAACATCATGGCCAGCCGCTCTATGAACTGGCACGGGCCGGTATCACAGTCGAACGGAAAAGCCGGCCGGCTAAAATACACCGTCTGGAACTCATTGCCTGGCAACCGCCAATAGTCACCGTGGAGGTAGAATGCGGCAAGGGCACCTATATCCGCTCCCTGGCTCATGACCTGGGGCAGTCCCTGGGCTGCGGCGCTCATCTGAAGAACCTTACTCGCACCAGGTGCGGGCTCTTCGATATCAAGGATGCCATCTCAATAACCCAGCTAGAGGAAGCCTTCCGCTACGGATACTGGCAGCACTTTGTTTATCCCATAGATATTGTGCTCAGTAACCACAGCGCCATAGTGGTCAATGACGCCAGCGAAGACACTATCAGGAAAGGAGGCTCCCTGTTTTTAGAACATGGCGATGACGGCGGTAAAAATGGTAACACTGGCCAAAACCACTGCCGCGCCTATACCCTTGACGGGCGCTTCCTGGGTGTGCTCCATCGCGTCCCCGGAAAAGGTCTCTGGCAGCCCAAAAAGGTCCTCCAGTAGCTAAACCGCAGCTATTGGGCGACTGAATTCACGTCTGGATATAATTTTATGGTAAATAAACCACTCCAAAGTCTTGACAGCCCGTGCGTAATGGAGTATAGTTCAAACCGATGCGCAGTAGAGCCGTAACATCAAAGCAGGCTCTCGGTATCATCTTTTTAGAAAGGGGAGATGTTAAACAATGGGGAAAATAAATGTTGCCATAATTGGCGCAGGTAACTGCGCTTCATCATTGGTCCAGGGTGTTCATTACTACCAAAATGCTAAGGAAACTGAATTCGTGCCCGGGCTTATGCATGTTAACCTCGGTGGCTACCACATCCGCGATATCAATTTTGTGGCTGCTTTTGACATTGACAAAAACAAGGTTGGCAAGGACCTGGCGCAGGCAATTTATACCAAGCCGAATAATACCTTCAAATTCTGTGAGGTGCCGGAGACAGGCGTCAAAGTTAACCGGGGTATGACCCACGATGGCCTGGGTAAGTACCTGTCTCAAATCATTGAGAAGGCACCGGGACCAACGGCTGACATCGTTAAAACCCTCAAGGATACCCAGACCGATGTCGTCATCAACTATCTGCCTGTAGGCAGTGAGGAAGCCACCAAATGGTATATTGAGCAAATACTGGAGGCTGGCTGTGGCATGGTTAACTGCATCCCCGTTTTCATTGCCAAGGAGAAATACTGGCAGAAACGATTCGCCGATAAAGGCCTGCCGGTCATTGGCGACGATATCAAGTCCCAGGTCGGTGCCACCATTACTCACCGTATGCTGGCCAGACTCTTCCACGACCGGGGCGTCAGGCTGGAACATACCTATCAATTAAACTTCGGCGGTAATACCGACTTCTACAATATGCTCGAGCGAGAGCGTCTTGAATCCAAGAAGATATCAAAAACCACTTCGGTTACCTCCCAGCTGGATTACGAGATGGACCCCGACGACATCCATGTCGGCCCCAGCGATTATGTCCCCTGGCTTCTGGACCGCAAGTACTGTCATATAAAGATGGAGGGGCGCACCTTCGGTGATGTCCCCCTGACTATCGACCTGAAGATGGAAGTGTGGGACAGCCCTAATTCTGCCGGGGTGGTCATTGATGCCCTTAGGTGCTGTAAGCTCGCCCTGGATAACGGGTTGAAAGGTGAACTGAGAGGACCTGCAGCGTACTTCATGAAATCACCCCCGATTCAATATTCAGACGAAGAGGCTCACAAGATGGTGGAGGATTTTATTACCGCCACTGCCCCGACGGAGGCACTGGCCAAGCGACCCAAAAAACAGGAGGTTACCAAGTAGCTACCCATGAAGATAGCACTGGTCTCCCCTTATGACTTCGCTTACCCCGGTGGCGTTATCAACCATATTTCCTGCCTGGAGCAGCAGTTTACCCGGATGGGCCATGAGGTCAAGATAATCGCCCCGGCATCAAAAGCAATATATACCATAGGTGACCGGTTTATACGCATCGGTACACCCCGACCTTTTCCAGTTAGCGGCTCCGTAGCCCGGGTTACTATATCCCTGCGGCTTGAGTCCCAAATAAAAGAGGTGTTCGACCGGGAAAATTTTGATATCTGTCACCTCCATGAACCCTTAATGCCAACACTATGCACTACCGTACTAAGGTTGAAACGCGCACCAATGGTGGGCACTTTTCATGCCTCCGGAGGCAAACCCTGGTATACTATGTGGACACCCGTGGGCAAGTGGTACTTCGACCGGTGGTTCCGCAAGCTCGACGGCAGGATTGCCGTGTCCAATGTAGCGTTGGGATATGTGAGCTCGTATTTCCCGGCAGATTATACAATCATACCTAACGGGATTGATACTGAGCATTTCAACAACCATGCTTCGCCGATTAATGAGTTTAATGACGGGAAGTTAAACATATTATTTGTCGGGCGCATTGAGAAAAGAAAGGGCTTTGACTATCTACTTAAAGCCTATAAGCAGGTCAAGCGAGAAATTCCCAACTGCCGTCTCATTGCCGTGGGCCCCGGTGTCAGGTTACGAAACAAGTATCAGAAGCGAGCCAACAGAAACGGTTTAGATGATGTTGTTTTTACGGGCTACGCAAACTACAATGACCTGCCCAGATATTATAAAACAGCCGATATCGCCTGCTTTCCGGCTACCGGGTGGGAAAGCTTCGGCATTGTCCTGCTTGAAGCTATGGCTGTCGGCAAGCCGATTGTCGCCTCGCGTATAGATGGCTACTCCAGTGTATTGACTAACGGTGTTGAGGGACTCTTAGTGCCACCGAGGAATACAGAAAAACTGGCCGAAGCCCTAATCACGCTGATGGCTGATGAGTCTCTTCGGCGGCAGATGAGCAACAGGGGAAGACCTAAGGCACTGGAATATGACTGGGCTCGCATTGCCCAGCGGGTGTTGGACTTCTATGTTGAGACACTCAACAAGATAACACCGAAAGAAGCAATTCCGGGAGCGGAGACCCTGTCGGTTAGTGCTACTTCAGGAAAGCACTGAGCAATGACAAAATTAGCCAAAGCCCGCAAAGTTACATCCGACTATGTCACTCAACCAGTGGTAAGGCTGCTAGCCAGAACCCCCGTAACACCAAACACTATAACTTGGCTTGGTTTCTGGCTTACTGTCGGTGCGGCAGCACTGGTCATTACTGAAAATCTTTTCGCTGCCGGCTTTTTAGTGCTCTTCGCCGGATTTTTTGATATGCTGGATGGGGCTCTGGCACGCACCACCAATAAGGTTACCCGCTTCGGCGGTATCCTCGACTCCACACTCGACCGTCTATCCGAAGCAATACTGCTACTGGGTCTGCTGGTAGTTTTCTCCCGGGAACATCAGGTAGCCGAGAGCTTACTTGTCGGTATCGCCCTGATTGGTTCATTTCTGGTAAGCTACATCCGGGCCAGGATAGAGGTGCTGGGAATTGAATGTAAAGTGGGACTATTTACGCGGCCGGAAAGGGTCATTATTCTGGCACTGGGTCTTATACTGAGCCAATACGATTATGCCCTGGTTATCGCCTTGGCTATTATTACTGTCTTCAGCTTCTTTACGGTTGGTCAGAGGCTGCTTTATGCCTGGCGCCAGACAAAGGTCTAGCTACCAGCAGTTTTTTTATCAGGTGTAGGGTAATGAAATAAATTAGACAATCTATGTCTTTGGTAGTAGAATCAATGCTGGATTTTGATTGACGGAGGAAACAATGCCGGTTGTTGCTGTTATTGGTGCCCAGTGGGGAGATGAAGGTAAAGGTAAGATTGTTGACATGCTGGCGGAGAAAGCCAGGT
>CAYWAU010000019.1:0-18218 GCA_964456395.1 uncultured Dehalococcoidaceae bacterium | reverse complement strand
ACGAGAGAGGCAATGTATAAGATTCTCCTGGTGGATGACGACCAGGACTTTGTTGCGGCAACGAAGATGGTTCTGGAGTCTAGACCTGAATACAAGGTTCTCACTGCCAGCGACGGTGTTTTTGGATTGCCAATTGCAAAGGCTGAAAAACCGGACCTGATTGTCCTGGACGTTATCATGCCTTTTGAGGATGGTTTCACGGCGGCTAAGCGATTCAAGGCTGACCCTGAAGTAGCCCGGATTCCGATAATTATTCTCACCAGTTTTTCACAGAGAATAGGCGAGATTGATATCTCGCTGTCGCAGGGCATGAACCTTGATGCCGAAGATTATATTGAAAAACCGGTCAGCCCCAGTGAACTACTGCGAAGGGTAGACAGACTGCTCAAGGAAGAGGGATAATCGTAAGTACAAGAAACACAGACATCACGATATTCGTTAGTGATGAGCCGGTAACTTCTTGATAAGCAACTTAATGGAAGCATTAAACTCCGTCGGAGTTCACATTCCTATGCCTAATTTTCTTACTTTTTCCGGTGGAACACCTTTTGCCGCCTGGGCTAAAAGGACCAGTACCGCCGATTCAATGTCCATTATTTGATTCAGCGGATGCGTGTAGCGTCTTAGCTTCTCATAATAGCTGATTGCCAGACTAATGCTCTCCTCTTGAGACAGTCCCCTTTCCGGCCGATATCTCATAAATTCCACCAGATAATCGTCCGGCAGAGGCATAACTTCAAGCCCGAATTCAGAAGCTCTGAAATTAAGGGGGCTTTGCTCCAGTAAATAAAGATGGTATACCTGCCAGTCCAGTTTTATCAATCGGTGCCAGCGTTTAAAGAAATTATAGGTCATTAATGACTCTTCCCTTGTTTCTCCGGGTATGCCGATAATGCTGAAAATGTGCATCAGGATGCCGACATCGTAAAAGTTCTTCATAATTACCTTGACATCACCAAGGTCAATCCCCTTATTGATAATATCGTTCACCCGTTGCGAACCTGATTCCAGGCCAATATATCCACCCACGAATCCACCCTCCGCCAATTTGCGGCAGAATGCTTTTGACTTAAACTCTTTCTCCATGCGGAAAAGGGCGGAAAACGGCACTTTTCTTTCACTGCGCAGGTTTTCTTCGGCAATCGCCTCCATTCGCCTGGGATGCATCGAGGAATCGGTAATTCCGATAGCAATAGGGTCATACTTCTCTCTCAATTCCCTGATATCGCTGAGAACCAGTTCCATGTTGCGCACGCGTTTCTTTTGATACTTGGGGTCGGTGCCAGACGACCCCGTTTTCGGGTAATAACAAAAAATGCATTTACCCCAGTAACAGCCGCTGGCTGTCTCAAGGGGTAAGCCGCTCTTTGGGCGCACGGAAACAAATTCTGGTGCACAGGCTTCGTTGATGTCAAATTCATGAAGCTTGTCGCTCTTGGTGATAGAATCCTTTTCCTTGTAGATTATATTCGGCACTCCTGATAGGTCTGCTTTGTTCTCAACATGTTCAATCAGTTCCGAAAAAGCAACCTCACCCGGACCCAGTACCAGACTATCAAATAAGTTCCATAGAGGCAGATTCTTGGTAAACCTTTGGGCCAGTTGTGTTACCAGTGCGCCTCCCAGTACTATGTGTATTTGGGGGTCAACCGTTTTTATCATATGCGCCAGGGTAAATGCCGGTACAAGTTCGTACAGACAGGTTATAGAAATCCCAACGATGTCAGGGTGCTCTTCTCTCAGCGAAGGTAACACTTCGTTGCGGTAATACGGAATAAGGAAATTGTATCTCTCGTCTTCAACCGCACGAAGTATATCACCGGTACGTGGACTGAATGCCGTGCCATTAAATCCAAGTCCGAAATCCAGCTGGGCGGGGAAATAGGCCATGTCTATCAAAGCCTTTCCGCATAAAAGAGCGTAGAAATTCGCGGTAAAATCATCTGGCTCAAGACTGAAAAAGCCTTCGTCAAGAATCTTCCGACTTCGCTCAATCTCAGAAAGAACGAATTCCTTCTCGCTTAACAGTGCGTAGATAACATTATCGGATTTTATCCTGGAACTGGCAATATTGAACAGGGGTTTTTTAAAGATACCTGTGTTCTTAATAAACTTATACCATGGACTATTCAGCAATATCCCTTTGGCCACTAATTGCCTCATGGCATTACTTGAGCTGCGCAAAATTATTGACCCCAGGTCTTCTCTAAGAAACCTGTTTCTGGCTAATGAATCAATCGCATGCTGCGTTTTTTCTATGGTCGGTTCCAGGTACTCTCTGGACAAAAGAGTAAAATACGTGTGCTGATTGAGGTCCTTGAGATGAACATCGTGACCTTGTTTTTTGACGTATGCATGGAGCCTCGCCGCACCTAGCAGCGGGCTATAAAAATTACACATAATGTTGCAAATCCACGTTTTCATTTAAATACCTTTCTTGTATCTTTCCTCTCGTTTTTACACTTTAGTCATATAAATTTTCATTGTCAAGTAAACTGTCTGGTATGGGAACGAATCAATACTGTTCAACGCCGGGAATGGACTATTGCTTGGTGATGTAGAAATACTGAACAAAGGTAAACAATAAGCCGGTAGAATATGCCAGTTGGCAGTATTGGGTGTTAAAATTGACAAATGTAATTATTGTGAATTATAATCTCAGTTGCTAAGTCAGGTGAAGTTTCATTTAAAACAGCTTTTCTATTATAATGTAAGCAATAAAGTGACAGGGTATTGTTTTTCATAAGCAGCGGCTATTCTCGGCTGTCATGGGACCAGGGGAGAATAAAGTGGAGTGAAAATTGCGGTAGTTCTGGGCACGCGACCTGAAATAATCAAAATGGCACCGGTCATACGGGCGCTGGAGAAGCGTCGGGCAAGCTATTTCATTCTTCATACCGGCCAGCACTACTCCTATAATCTGGACAGGGTGTTCTTTGAGCAGCTGGGACTCCCGCCGTCTAAATACAATCTGGAGGTCGGTTCCGCTTCAAATGCCGAGCAGACCGGTAAGATACTCGTGGGCGTGGAGAAGGTGCTGCTGGACGAACAACCTGACATTGTTCTGGTCGAGGGTGACACCAACTCGGTTCTGGCGGGCGCTCTCGCCGCCACTAAACTGCATATCAAGGTTGGTCATGTTGAGGCTGGCTTGAGAAGCTATGATAGAACCATGCCCGAAGAAATCAACCGTGTTCTGACTGACCACTGTGCCGACCTCCTCTTCGCTCCTACACCAAAGGCGGAGAGTATTTTAAGAGGCGAGGGTATTCCTGAAGAAAAAATATTTATCACGGGCAACACCGTTGTCGATGCCCTTTATCAGAACCTGGAGATAGCTGATGAAAAGGGAAACGTGCTGGATGCCTTGAAGCTGCAACCGGGGGAATATGCTGTCGTGACCATTCACCGTCAGGAGAATGTCGATGACCGGGCAAGATTTACTTCTATCTTGGAGGGTCTTGACCGGGTAGCCACCGAAATCTCCGGGTCTGTTATCTATCCCATACACCCTCGCTCACGAAAAATGATGACTCAGTTTGGTCTTCAGCTTCAAAATGTCAGTTTAGTCGAGCCAATGGACTTCCTCAGTTTTTTACAGCTTGAGAACAGTGCCCGGCTTATCCTGACTGATTCCGGCGGTGTTCAGGAAGAGGCTTGTGTCCTGGGTGTGCCCTGCATTACTCTGAGAGATAATACCGAAAGACCGGAGACAATTGAGGTCGGGGCGAACACTTTAGCCGGGGTTTCACCTGATAAGATAATTGAGTGCTCCAAGCTCATGCTCGGCAGAGAAAACAAATGGCGGAATCCCTTCGGTGATGGCACGGCGGGCAGGCAGATTGTTGACATAATAATGGGAGGCAAGAATGGCTAAGATACTGGTTACCGGCGGGTCGGGTTTTATCGGGACGAATCTGGTTAAAGAACTTAGAAAAAGGGGACACGAGGTCTGGGTCTGTGACCTGAGGCACTCCGAGGACCCCGATTCCATCCGCTGTGATGTTGCTCAGTACCATCAGGTGGCGAGGATATTTGAAAAGCATACCTTTGACTATGTCTATCATCTGGCGGCGGAATACGGACGCTGGAATGGTGAGGACTATTACGAAAATCTCTGGCAGACCAATGCCATTGGCACCAAGAATGTAACCAGGGTTCAGGAGGAGAAAAAGTTCCGGCTGATATTCTTCAGCAGTGCCGAGGTGTACGGCGATTATGATGGCAAAATGAGTGAAGACGTCATGGACAAAATACCGATAAAACAGATGAATGATTATGCCATGACCAAGTGGGTGGGGGAACTCCAGGTGTTGAACTCGGCGGCTATGTTCGGCACCGAAACGGTCAGGGTCCGCCCCGTTAACGCCTATGGACCTCACGAGCATTACAGTCCTTACCGCGGGGTAACCCCTGCCTTCATCTATAAAGCACTGAGGGATGAGCCATATACCGTGTATATGGGACATAAACGCATCTTTGACTATGTGGAAGACACCTGCCGCACCTTTGCCAATATCGTTGATAATTTCAAGCCGGGAGAGGTCTATAATGTCGGCAGTAAAGAAGAATGGGAGCACGACATCAAATATCTCTCCGACCTCATCCTGAAATGCCTGGGTAAAGATGATTCCAGGGTGACCTACAAAGAGGCGGAGCCCTTCACTACCGGGGTAAAACACATGGACTTCTCCAAGGCGAGAAGGGATTTAAACCACGACCCCAGGGTCTCTCTTGAGGAAGGGATACCCAGAACTGTTGAATGGATGAAGCAGGCTTATAATTTATAGCCATGAAGAAACCACCGGTTAGCGCGCTTATGGAAAGCAGCAGGCGATGAATATTCTATTTATTCACGAAGTTGATTGGCTGACTAAGGTCGTCTTTGACATACATTTTCTGGCTGAGGCGCTGTCGCGCCTGGGTCATCAGGTTCTGGCAATTGACTATGAGGATTCCTGGCACCGGGACGGTTTTTTTGACCTGGGCACTCTGGAGACAAAACAGGTTGATAAAATCTCCAGAGCTATTCCCGGGGCGTCGGTATGCTTGAGGCGCCCCGGTTTTATCAAGATTCCCGGCCTGAGCCGACTTTCGGCGGCATTTACCCATTATCAGGAAATCAAGAAAACGGTAAAGGAGAAGGGTATTGATGCTATTGTCCTTTACTCGGTGCCGACCAATGGCTTGCAGGCAATTCGTTTAGCCAGAAAATATAATATTCCGATAGTATTCAGGTCAATAGACGTGCTCAACATGATGGTGCCCCAGCCGGTGCTCCGCCCGATTACCAGGTTTCTGGAAAAGAGGGTATATTCGGAAGTGGATATGGTCCTGCCTAACACTCCTCAATACTCGAAATATATAGCCAGTATGGGTGTGGCTGAGTCCAGGACAAGGTATCTTCCCTTCCCGATAGATATAGATTTGTTCTCTCCATCGGCTGACTCCTCCGAAGTCCGCCGGAAATGGGGGCTTAATAATAGTAAGCCGGTGATTGTTTTCATCGGAACGCTCTTTGAATTCAGCGGACTTGATGAATTCATTCGTCATTTCCCCCGGATAATAGAGGAGGTTCCTGAGGTAAAACTATTGGTTGTTGGCGACGGCCCTCAGCGTCCCAAACTGGAACGGATTATCACCGAGTTGGGCCTGGAAAACCAGATTATCATAACCGGTTTTCAGCCATACCAGACGATGCCCCAGTACATCAATCTGGCTACCATCTGTATCAACCCTTTCGTCATCGGTAATAATACTATGGACGTCTTTCCGGCCAAGATGATGCAGTACGTCGCCTGTGGTAAGGCAACGGTAGCCACCGCTCTGCCGGGGATTACAACCCTGCTGCCGGGCGAATCTCACGGGGTGGTTTATGCTGAAAACGCGGCGGATATGGCCAGAGAAGTGATTTCCCTGCTTAAATCGGAAGAGCGGCGGCAGGAACTGGGGCGTAATGGTCTGAATCGGGCCAGAGAGGCTTACAGCTATGAAAAGGTGGCTCGCGAACTGGAGAATATTTTAGAGGAGGCGATTAAGAGTAAGCGCTATGGAGCAAATTAACGAACTTAAAGGCAAGAGTGTCCTGGTCACCGGCGGGGCGGGCTTTGTCGGCTCGCATATTGTCGACAGGCTATCGCCGGAAAATAAGGTAACGATTCTGGATAACCTCTTTACCGGCTCGCTGTCAAATCTGGAGAAGAGTAAAGACCGTATTAAATTTATTAAAGGGGATATTCTGGATAAAGACCTGGTTAAGAAAACCGTGGCTGATGTTGACTATATCTTTCATCTGGCGGCTCATGTCGGCAATATCAGGTCGCTTAACGACCCTTACTTTGATATGGATGTAAATATCAGGGGAATGCTGAATTTACTGGAAGCCTGCCGTGACTCAAGGGTCAGGAGGCTTGTTTACTCGTCTTCGGGGGCTATCTTTGGCGAAGCCAAGTATCTGCCCATTGATGAAGACCACCCCCTGCACCCGGAGTCTCCCTATGCCGTCAGCAAGATGGCGGCGGAGAAATATGCCTTTGCCTTCTATAAGGTCTACGGTGTGCCGACAGCTTCGGTAAGGTATTTCAATATCTACGGGCCGAGGCAGGACACCAGCGAGTATGCCAACGCCGTCTCCATATTCCTCGGTAAAACCAGAGAGCGGCAGCCGCTTACCGTTTACGGGGATGGTGAGCAGACCAGGGACTTTGTCTTTATCCAGGACGTGGTCACCGCCAATATTCTGGCGGCGACCCAGCCTGCCGCCGTGGGCGAGATTTTTAATATTGCCACCGGCATAGCGACCACCATAAACAAAATTACAGAAATTATCAGGCAGGTCAGCGGCCGGGAAAGCCAGATTATTTACGCTGATGCCAGGGCTGGGGAGGTCAGGCACAGCCGTGCCACTATTGAGAAAGCTCAAAAACTGCTCGGCTACCGTCCGACGACAGAGCTTGATGAAGGCATGCGCATAACCTGGCAGTCAGTTATGAAGTGAACACCTGCTGTATAGCGTATTGGCAAAATTGACATAATCTTAAGGGGGAAAAATGAAAGAGTATCGCCATGAATACAAGGGTAAAAAAGTCCTTATCACCGGTGGTGCCGGTTGTATCGGCTCCAACCTGACCAGGGCTTTAATCAAGGCGGAGGCAGCCAAAATCCTCGTTCTTGATGACCTCTCTGCCGCTGAGAAATGGAATATCCCCGTTGATTCCAGAGTGGTCTTTGTCGAGGGGAGCATCCTGGATGAGGAGGTATTGAAGAGGGCATTCTCCGAGAAGCCTGACTTCGTCTTTCACCTGGCCGCCCACTTCGCCAACCAGAATTCGGTGGATAACCCGGAGGCCGACCTTCTGGTCAATGGACTCGGCACGCAGAATGTCCTGCAGTACTCGCACTTAACCGGGGTGTCACGGTTTGTTTTTGCTTCCTCCGGTTGTTCCGTCTACGGCAGTAAAGCCCCCCTCCCTCTTAAAGAGGACTTTGTTTCCCTGCATCTGGATACCCCGTATCAAATCACCAAGCTCCTTGGTGAACTCTACTGCAATTTCTTTTATAACTATTACGGCTTGCCCGTAGCCATCGCCCGCTATTTCAATGTTTATGGTCCCGGCGAGATTCCCGGCGCCTATCGTAATGTGACGCCGAACTTCATCTACTGGGCGCTTCACCAGCAGAAGCTTCCCATCACCGGAACCGGCGAGGAGACCAGAGACTTCACCTTTGTTGAGGATATCGTTGACGGCACGCTGCGGCTGGGTATCATCCCGGAGGCCGTCGGCGATGCCTTTAACCTCGCCTCCGAGACAGAGACCAAAGTAATTGACATAGCCAATACAGTCAACGAGCTTACCGGCAATAAAAGCGGGGTGGACTTCATCCCCAGAAGGGACTGGGATAAAATCACAAAACGGCGAGCTTCTATTGAAAAGGCTAGAAAGGTTCTTGGCTACGAGCCCCAGGTGAAGATGAAGGAAGGAATAAAGAGGGCCTACGACTGGATTATGGAGAATCGCGCTCAGATAGAAGATTGCGTCAGGTTCTAATTGAGGCGGTATATTCTTACGGGGTGGAGTTGCCTTATTAAGCTTGACTGTACAGTTGCTGGCTATAGGCTGAGTAATGAATTTTCATATACATAACCTTATAAAATTCAAGGTAAGCGGAGTAAACAGAAGATACCTGGATTATCTAAGTAAAGAATACTCATTCTTTAAGACAGATGAGCCGATAGACCCTGATGTTGAGGTCGTAATCACAGATGCCATCGAGCCAAACGGCAATTGTCGCCTGGTGGATAATAAATATTTCATCAGAGACGGATATTTATATTGCCGGGACAGATATAAAGTAATGAGATGGAGCCTTAGTATAGACGGCTTGGAACGTAAGACAGTGGTTAGCTTTAGTGGAGGTCTCCGGGGAGAGTATATATTAAAGGATTTCATCATTGAGCCTTTGCTTGGTTTCAAACTAGCTGCCAAAGGCTTCTCCATGCTGCACGCCTCGGCAATTGCTATTGATGACAAAGGGGTTGTATTTACCGGAGGGCCAGAATCAGGAAAAACAACATCAATCCTAAGTCTGAATGCTCATAATAATACTTTTCTATCTGATGAAGTTACTATATTTTCCAGTGACGGAGTAATTTATAGTTTGCCTTTGCCCATTCGTATCTATAATAGTCATTTAAAGGGTATAACTTCAGCCTCCCATAAGATGACATGTCTGCAAAAGCTGGAAGTTAAAATGAAACACTGCATATACCTCATATCTCTGGGTTATGCCAAGCTACCCACCGGTTTGCGTGCCGAGAGTCTTTTCGAGAGAGCAGGTGGAGTATATCCCCTGCGCTGCCTGGTGCTTCTTACAAGAGTGGGGGGCGGAGAAGTGACTCTGGAGGAAATCACTGACAAAGGGGAATTTGTTGAGCGGCTGGTTCTTATTAATGAACAGCAATTTCCATACTGGTTCCGATACATAAAAGCCTATTCATCCGTCTATCCATCAAGTCAGGTAGCCACATACTCGCAGAGGATGAGGGCACGATTGTCGGAAACTCTGGCAAAGGTTCCTTGCTATGAGATTAAAACACCCCGCAGGTTTTCTGAAAGACAGCGCCGCGAATTTCAACAATTGATGCAAACCCTCAGAAAGGGGCTTTAGCAGGTTGACCAAAATTGAGAAACACCGGGAAATAAAGGAGAAATGCATCCGTTGCTACCGGCAGGAAGCGGCAGGTTATGATAGTGCCAGGTTTTCCTGTGAATGCGGTGCGCTCTACGATACACTGTCAAAGGAAATCGTATACGGTTATTTGAGGGGATGTAAACTCGTCCTTGACGCTGGTACTGGTACGGGACGGTTTGCCATTTACCTCGCCAAACAAGGCATCAATGTAACGGCGATAGATAGCTCGAAAGAAATGGTGGATATTGCACGGGAAAAAGCGCAGCAGGAAGGGTGCCAGAATCGGATTCAGTTTATTGTGGCCGATATTGAGCACCTCCCTTTCAAGAATAACTCCTTCGACGGAATCTGCAGCATTATTGTCCTGATACATTTTGCCTGTCGCGACTATGCTGTGTCTGAATTATCACGGGTTCTCAGGGCTGGCGGTGTTACGGTAATAGATGTCCCCAGCAAGCTGCTCTCCAGAGCTTACGGGTCACTGGTGAGTCTGATTGGCAAAACCACTTTTCAAGACTATCACTACAACCTTCAAGAGACTAAAAAGCTTCTTTCAAATAATGCCATAAGGTTGGTAGAGCGGAGAAAGTTTGGTAAGCTACCAAGGCTGCTTATTCACTTCCTCTTATGCAAATTAAAATTCAGGTTCCTGTACGGAGTTATTGCGAGGTTGGAGAGACTCAACTTTGGAGGTTCAAGTATCATTAAGGGGCTGAAGGTCGAATGAAAATTTTGCAGATAACGCCGGCATTCGTCCCCAGCGAATTTGGCGGGATAAAGATGCAATCATACTACCTCTCACGAGAGCTTGTGAGAAGAGGGCATGATGTGACCGTTTATACATCTAACGCCTATAGTAACATGACAAAAAGTGATAGAAGGGGCGCGTACGATGTAGATGGGATAAAGGTAATATACTTCAATATTTATTTATCCCGTAGATTGACCCTCCTGTTCTTTACTCCCGGCATAGTGAAAGCACTCAGGGGCGAATTAAAGGGGTACGATATTGTTCACCAGCATGGTATCAGGACTTTCCAGAGTCTATCTTATTACTACTGTTCTAAGTACGGAGTGCCCTATGTTATATCCCCGCATGGCTCGTTACCACGTGTGAATGACTGGGTATTTGTGAAAAAAATTTATGACTGTCTGCTCGGTAACAGGATACTGGCTGGGGCTTCCAGGGTTATTGCCCTTACGCCCGTTGAGGCTGAACAATGCCGGGAATTAGGCTTGAAAGAGAGCCAAATCGTGCAGAGCACCAACGGTATTGATGTGGAGGAGTTTGCACAACTACCGGAAAGAGGGGCATTTCGGGGACGCTATCATATTGATGAGAAAAACGTCATTCTGTTTCTTGGCAGAATTCATAAGATAAAGGGACTTGATGTTTTGGCGGGGGCATTCGCTGAAGTCCTGCGAGATGGTGTAGATGCAAGGCTGGTAATAGCGGGACCGGACTATGGCTACTGCGGTGAATTGAAGAATACTCTCAGAATTTTAAATGTGGAGGACAAGGTAACCTTTACTGGCTTCTTATCTGGCTTGGATAAGATACAGGCATACGTCGACGCTGATATATATGTTTTGCCTTCGATTTATGAAAGCTTCTCAACCACCGTACTGGAGGCACTTGCCTGTGGTACACCGGTGATAATGACTGACCGTTGTGCTCTGGCTGATGTCATCAAGAGCCAGGCCGGGCTTGTGGTCCCTTATGATAAAGAACAACTGCGAGAAGCGATTCTACATATGCTGGGTGATGATAAAATGCGGCTTCAATTTGGTAAAAAGGGTCAATCGTTGGTGCGTGAGAGATTCAACTGGGAGAAAATAGCTGAGCAGGTGGAGAGGGTATACAGAGGAATTCTAAGAGGCACTGGGGAATAATGTTATGAACCAAATAATCGTTACCACCAGCTGGGACGATGGCACGGTAACGGACCTCAAGCTTGCCGAACTCATGGGGAAATATGGCATTAGGGGAACCTTTTATATTTCCAGGTTTTACGGGGATAATTTGATGCCGGAGCAGGATATAGTGGCCATTGACCGGCAATTTGAGTGCGGCGCCCATACGCTGAATCACCCGGACCTGACACAGGTTCCCCCGCCAGAGGCTAAACGGGAAATTGAGGACTCAAAGGCATACCTGGAAGATTTGCTGGGACACGCCGCACCTCTGTTCTGCTATCCCTACGGGAAATATAATGAGGCGGTGAAGAAACTGGTGAAGGACTGCGGCTTTACAGCCGCCAGGACATGCGACCACAGGGGCTTCAAATTGCCGGAAGACCCCTATCAGTGGCATGTCACCTTATATGCCTCCGATGGCTCGCCCCTGGAAGCATTGAAGACCTGGCTCAGATTTCGCCTCTGGAAGGTTCAAGCATTGTTGGACTGGGAAAGCCGGGCTAAATTATTATTTGATTTAGCTTTAGAAGGGGGCGTTTACCACATCTACGGACATTCAGCCGGGTTTGAGAAAAGAAATGAATGGGACAGGTTGGAAAGGGTTTTCAGCTACATCTCTCGGAGGGAAGGTGTCCGGTACCTGACAAATGGTGAAATCTTTGAATCATATTATCCATAGAGCAGGTGTAAAATTGAGTAACCTGACAATCAGGACAGTAACCGGTATTGAAGAGTTTGAATCACTACAAAAGACCTGGGGCGGATTGATTGCCCGGAGCGGTGATAACAATGTTTTTCTTACCTGGGAATGGCTGTTTACCTGGTGGCAGCACTTTGGACAGGGTAAGAAGCTAAACATACTTGTGATTGAGGATGGAAGTAACGTAATAGGCATCGTCCCGCTTATGTTGTCCCGATATCAATGGGGCCCCTTCAGCTATGATGTTCTGGAGAGCCTGGGCTCGGCGAGTTGCGATTACCACGGGGTAATCTTAACGGAGAGAAAAGAAGACTGCGCAAATATACTTTTAGCCTATTTAAAGGACGAACTTGTAAAAAATAAATTTCTGAGGATGACTCAGATTCCGGAAGACAGTGAATTCCTGGCTTTAATACGAAAACGATATCCGCCGTTCTCAAAATCCTTAGTACTGGAAGAGAAGGTTTCCGCCACTTGCCCTTATGTAGCCCTCCCGGCGACGTGGGATGAATATTTTTACTCGGTTCGCCGGAAAAGGCGGGGAAACCTGCGCCGGTCTCTACAATCTTTGCAAAATGAACATGCTGTTGAGTGGAAGGAACAGGCCGGCGCTGGCGATTTAAGGGAACAGATACAGGGGTTTTTTGAGCTTAAGAAAAAGCGGTGGGATACGAGAAATCTCGGTGGGTTGTCCGGAAATCAGGTGAAGACTGAGTTCTATATTGAACTGGCTAATGTTATGGCGCAGAAAAAATGGCTGGACTTGTCTTTCCTAATCGTAGATGGACGCGTGGCCTCAGCCGTGTACGGCTTTAAATATAATCAGAGGTTTTATTACTACGTTACCGCTTTTGACCCTGATTACGCGAACTATAGCATAGGCAATCTTCATATAATGCACCTGCTGGAGAGTGCCATCAAAGACGGTTTAAGTGAATTCGATTTTTTGAGAGGTCTGGAGGCGTATAAACTTTATTGGTCTCGTTCAATTAAGAACAATATTCAGCTTATAGTAGGCAGAAGAAAACGACTGCCCGGCATCGGGCTTTCCCTCTTCCGTGCTATGATGCGTCTGGACGAACTAACCAAGCGCGGTCTACGACAAAATTTTTACCTGTATCTGGATAAGCGAAGGCAGCAAAGAACAGTAAAGAAGACCGTAAATAGAGAGTGAAGTCCTGATTCACAGCATGTTGAGCGTTACCATTAATTAAAAGGAAACCAATATATGGCAGAGCCTGCGATTACCTCTTTCCTTAGAGAGAATCTAGCTTGTCCTGTGTGTAAAGCGGCCCCGTTAATAACCGGGGAGGGCGACTTGATTTGTCCTACTTGCGCCAGGCATTTCCCCGGTAAGGATGGTATCTGGTATATGCTACCCGATTATTCAAAGGAAGTTAGGGATAACTCAGGTGAGTCTATAGGAGAGCACTACGATAACAGGTCAATGGTGCCCGGCACACTCCGGGAGATTATGGAGAGAGTAACGGCTTTTGAGTTGTTAAATCTAAAAGGAGGCGAGCATCTTCTGGATGTAGGTGCCGGCACCTTGCGAAACGGCCTTTATGCCCTGGAAAAGGGAGCCGGGATAGTATGCGGGATTGATTTAATCCCTGGCATGCTTAAGTACGGGATAGCCAAAGCCGGTAAAAGAGGCTTCGCTGACAAAATAGGCTCCGTTGTAGCCGATGCGTGCTTCATACCCTTCCGGGATGAGGCATTTGATAGCGTTATCTCCCTGGAGTTGGTGGAGCATATTCCTGTTGGAGCCGACATGATTTTCAAGGAGATATTTCGGGTCTTGAAACCCGGGGGAAGAGCTGCCGTTAATGTTTGGAGCGTAGTTACCCACCTCGCCGACAGGCGCAAAAAGAATAAGGGATACTACATTAATGATACGTTTTATAAATTTTACTCCCCTGGAGAATTCCTGGACCTCTTTGCCGATATAGATTTCACCAGGAAGGAACTATACGGACACTATTTTATACCTGTAATAGGTCATTTGCTGGGGAAAATGAAGATTCCCCGTTCATTAGGAGTCAGCCTGGCGATTGAGCGGATTGTACGACGTTGCTCCCCGCGGTTATCTATATTGTTGGGCCGATTTCTGATAGTTAAGTTGGAAAAGTAATTAATAAAATATTGCCGGAATTATCCCGGCTAATAACCGGAAGAAACTTAATCTATAATAATGGTGGCGCTCAGGTGCTGGCACCTTAAAGATGATGCTTAAAAATAGTCTGGAATCGGGGGAAAGTGATGGCTGAGAATCAAAAGCGCCTGGAAACACTCAAGCCCAATGTCTTATATTTTGGTCCCCTTGGTCGACAGGGAGGCATCGGGGGGACAGCACGGCTTAGAAACATGCTGGGTGTCCTGGAGAAACTGGGGGCACATACGCAATTGATTTCTTATTTGCCAGAAGAGAGGTTCAAGGTAGTCCGTAAGCAGGTAAACGACTACTTAAACACAATTGCAATCTGTGTTTCAAGTACGGCTCCCCAGATTTTTAAGATACCTGCCCTGTTGCTGATTCTCGTGTACGGGCTAAAATATATCAGGAAAACAGATATTATCTTTGCCCACTCGCCAGATATAGTATATGGTTTGCCGGCACTGATACTGGCTAAAACATTCAATAAGCCTTTGCTTATTGACTTTATGGATATTAAAGACTCCATTACGCCAGGCTTTATTTACAGATGGATATTACAATATTCAAGCATTGTTTTTACCATAAGCCCGCTTTTAGAAGAAGTTAAAAAGATGGGTTGCCGAAATGTAGTCTATGCCCCTGGTTTTATAGATGCCAATGTCTTTCAAAGTAATCCCTCAGAAGGGATAAAAATAAGGAAAGAACTGAATATTAGCAGCAATGAGGTCGCCATTGGATACGTTGGAGCCTTCTCGGCTGAGGACGGGTTATCGTTTCTCCTTAGGGCATATGACCGCTTGTCCAGGCAGTATGGTAATATTAAGCTGGTCATGCTTGGTGGTAGAAATGTATCCGGTTCAGATGATATACCAGAACTTATAGATAAACTAGGTCTCGCGGGAAGGGTTACTATCATCCCTCCACAGCCTTATGAACTGATGCCCGCATATCTGTCAGCATTAGATATTGCCTGCTCAACAAAGGTTGATTGCCCTGCAAATAGAGTGGCTGACCCAATAAGAGTCTATGAATATATGTCGGTTGGTCTGCCTGTAGTGGCCACGGCCGTAGGTGAAACCTTGAATGTCATTGAAGACGGATGTGATGGCTTTCTAGCTAAACCCGGAGATGAAGACGATTTAGCAAGGGTATTAGAGCATGTGATAAAAAATCTGGCATCTTTGCAGGAATTAAGGAGAAAAGCCAGGGAAAAAGTGATTGATAATTATACTCAGGAGGTAATCCTGAAAAAATTAGAGGCGCAACTGAAGAGCTTGCTAACCAAAAAAATATGAAAAAGAGACACCATAATATTGGCATAATCGCCTTTCCTATCTGTGAGACGGGTAATGTCACCGATGATACTAGGGCCGGCAATATTCCCTTCTCCAATCTGGTGGATGTATTGCGTCAACTCGGTGATGGCCTGTTTGTTATCACCGGGAATAAGGAAAGGGTTCTCTTTAAGCAAAATGAGGTAACGCATATCTTTGAGGTACAGCACAAGGGTGGAGCGGGTTTAATCAGCCGGCTTATCAGATATATTTTTACTCAGCTTAAGCTCTCCCTTGAGTTAGCCAGCCTGTCAAAGCAGGTAAACCTGTGGTTATTCTTTATTGGCGCCGAGAGCCTGGTGCTGCCGATGTTAACCGCGAGGTTATGGCGGAGGCACGCCGTGCTCGTGCTGTCTGGCTTCCCGGCAAAGGTGAGTCGGGAGGAAAAAACGGCGCTTTTTAAGATAACAGACCTGTTAATGAAGATTAACCTAGCTCTGTCAGACCGGCTCGTTGCCTATTCGGAAGAGATTATCACCGAGTATAATCTGGATAGGTACCGGCATAAAATATGCATAGCCTGTGAGCATTTTCTGGATTTTAACAAGTTTACAATCCAGAGACCTCTTAGCCAGAGGGATAGTCTGGTTGCCTATATAGGGCGCTTAAGTGAAGGTAAGGGCGTCCTGAACTTAATTGAAGCCTTTCCCCGGATACTGGATAAGAAAAGTGATATTGGCTTTTGGATAGGTGGTGATGGGCCGCTTAGGGACAAGGTTAAAGCCTATTCTGAGGGGGCTCATGTGACTGGTCGGGTCAATTTTATCGGCTGGATACCTCATGATGAGCTTCCAGCATATTTAAATAAAGTGAAACTGCTTGTCCTGCCTTCCTATGCAGAGGGATTACCTAATATCATACTGGAGGCTATGGCCTGTGGCACACCGGTACTGGCCACGGCAGTCGGAGCAATATCAAATGCTATAAAGGATGGTGAAACCGGCTTTATCATGGAGGATAATTCCCCTGACGGTATTGCCGGGAATATAATCAGGGCTCTGGAGCACCCGGACCTCGAGAAAATCGCCGGTAATGCTCATGCCCTTGTTGAGAGCGAATATACTCGTGAGTCAGCGGTGGCGAGATGGGGGAAAGTCCTGGACGCGTTAAACCGTAAACAGAATCAGCGGTAAAAGACTCGCTTGAGGAATGAAGCGTACTTGATTATGCATCTGTATCCGGGTAGTTTCAAGAGAAAAACTTGACGGTTAGCCCTGTTAATACTTTTTTGGTATAATTTCGAATCTATGATCCCTTTATTCAATAATTTCTTGTATACCGCTTTGACTAGTTCGGCAACTTGGCTAAATGCCTTCGAGCTGTAGGCACCGGTGTGAATTCTATATTTTATCAGGGGCAAATCAATATATTTAATCCTGTACTTCTTGGCTATACTTAACCAGAATGCGTAATCTTCAGCCCTGAAAATTTCCGGGCTCTCGTCTATCATGCCCACATCATCAATAACCAGCTTTCTGACAAGTACCGAAGAGCTGATTATAGCATTGCCACGCAATAATGATTCGAAGGTAAAATGACTGTCTTTTAGTCTGGCCTTAATCCTTTCTCCATGTTCACCGTCCTCACTGAAAACTATGGCGTTAGTGCAAACCAATCCTATCTGATTATCTTTTTCAAACTCCAGCATCTGCTTTTCTAGTTTTTCCGGCAGCCACAGGTCATCATCATCACAAAAAGCTATATACTGGCCTTGAGCCTTGCTGATGCCGTAATTCCTGTTAACGGCAACTACTCCGTTATTCTGATTTTTATAGTACTTAACACGATTGTCAGTGTATGACTTGATTACTTCCTCCGTATTGTCCGTCGACTCGTTGTCAACCACAATCAGTTCGAAGTCATCAAAGGTCTGAGCCAGTATTGAATCTATGGTTTCGGTTACCATACCGGCACGATTATAGGTTGGGACAATAACGCTTACTTTCATAGAGTTTTTACCTGTACCTTTAGCTCTCCCATTATACATTGGAAATTACATTTAATGAAGTTCCGTAACAGATTGTAGGCTGGGTGTCTTTATGTTATAATGCCAAGCAAAGTGCCAAGGCTAGAGTACCCGTATAGTTACAGGAACAAAGCAAGTGGATAAATATAAATATTCCCCGAAGCTTCTAATAGGCCTGCTTATCGCCATCTTCTTCTGCATTTCCTTACTCTTTCGCATTGCCCTCCCTTACGAACAAATCTTCAGCGGCGAGTGGATAAAGTTTTCCAGTGTTGATGCCTACTACTACATGGGCCTGGTTGACAACATGATTCACAATTTCCCCAGCCTAACCGGATTTGACCCCTTCTTTATCTATCCGGGCGGCACGGCCGTCGGCGAAGTTAGTTTCTTTTACCGGCTTCTATCCGGCTTTATCTGGATAATCGGCCTGGGTTCCCCCACCCAGCATACTATTGATGCGGTTAGCGCCTTTTTCCCGCCGGTGCTGGCTGCCCTGACCGTTATTCCCGTTTATTTCATCGGAAAGACCCTGTTCAATCGCTGGGCTGGCGTAATTGCGGCTGCCTTAATCGCCGTTTTCCCCGGTGAGTATATAGGGCGCTCCATACTGGGCTTTGGTGATACACCTGTTGTGGAGACGCTGCTTACCACCACAGTTATGGCGTTCTTGATTCTGGCTATCAAAACAGCCGGACAGAGGCAACTGACTTTCGACCACCTCATAAAGCGTGACTGGTCAGTAATGGTCAGACCACTTGCTTATAGCGTGCTGGCCGGCGTTTTTCTGGGTATCTACCTTATTACCTGGCTGGGGGGCCTGCTCTTTGTCTTTATCATTTCCTTGTATTTCATAATTCAATTTATTATTAACCACCTGCGGCACAAGTCATCTGACTATCTGGGTATTGTCGGTTTCATCTTTTTCTTGATTGCCTCTATAATCTTTTT
>CAYWAU010000018.1:0-18494 GCA_964456395.1 uncultured Dehalococcoidaceae bacterium | reverse complement strand
AATGCCCCCCAACGGATTTGAAGTCCGCGAAGCCCACCGGGACTCATCCGCTCCCGGGTCAAGACAATTATATACTACCAGAAAAAGCGATGTAATGACCAGCCGCCGCTAGCCGGGGCGGTTCCGTTATTGTCAGGATGCCGGCGCGGGTTCTTCAACCACCTCATCTTTCCTGCGATAGACCAGTTTCGCCAGCCAGATGCTCATTTCATACAGGATAATCAGCGGTACCGCCACCAGGCTCTGGTTTATCGGGTCAAAGGTGGGGGTGATAATGGCGGCGAGGATGAAGGCGACGATGATGGCTATTTTTCGTTTATCGGCGAGCCACTTCGGTTTAACAACGCCTATCCTTGCCAGGAAGGTTGTGACCACCGGCATCTCAAAGACCAGCCCAATCGCTATTAACAGCCGGGTAATAATGGCGATGTAGTTCCCGATTTTAATCTGGGGAGTGGCAATATCGCTGCCGAAGGTATACAGAAATCCGATAGCTGGTGGAATCAGGATAAAGTAACCAAAAGCAACGCCCGCCGCGAACATGAGTGCTATCCAGGGGAGTACTGTATATAGATACCTCTTTTCTTTGCGAGTCAGTGCTGGGGAGATGAACATGATTGTCTGGAGGGTGAGGTAGGGCATGGAGACGATGAGACCGCTGGCGAGACATACCCTCATAATGGTGCCAATCATCTCGGTCAATTCGATGAAGATGAGGTTGATGCCTTCCGCCGGTAAAATCAGGATGTAGAATATCCACTTCCAGAATATGAAGGCAATCGCTGCCGCAACCGCTACGGCAATGACACTCCTGATGAGGCGCTTGCGCAGTTCCTGAAAGTGGCCGAGGAGAGTCAGCTTTTGTTCGCCGTCAGTCATTTTGTTGCTGATGCCCCTCCCGGTTTGGTGGACTGGTCATCCCGGCCCGGTTTGTCTGCCTTGTTTATGGCTGATGGCGCTTCACCGGTTTCAGTTCTGCTTTCTTCTTTTGGCTGAGATGATGTTGGTTCATTTTGGGTTGCATTCAGTTCCCTGGTAACGGTTGTGGTGAGGTCAGCGCTGGCTTTCCTTATGGCACGTACTGTCTTTCCCAGTGTTCTGGCAAATTCCGTTAGCTTGCCTGGCCCCAGTATTATCAATGCCAGAATGAGAATTAGCAATATCTCCCATGTACCTATGCCGAGAAATCCCATCCATCACCTTTTTTGTGCTGTACCTTCTCCTGAAGGTAAAGATAGCTGTTCTTTGACTCCGTTCTGGCGATGTAATGCCGACTTTTAGCTCTTGACGGCTTTCTTGCGGGCAGTCTTCTTGGGTTTGGGTCTGGCTACCTCCTCCTCTTCTTCACCGGCCTGTCCTTTTTTAAAGGCTCGAAATCCCTTGCCAATGGCACCGCCGACCTGCGGCAGTTTCCCCACACCAAAGATTATGAGGATAATCACCAAGATAAGTGCGATTTCCCATGGGCCCATCTTAAATGGCATGATGAATTCCTCCTCCTGTATATTAACCCTTTGTTATTATACTAAGCGTATAACCTTCTTGTCTAACGAGATTGTTTAGCAACCCATCCCCCTGACCCCCTTGTTATCTATTCCCACCCACCGCCCTCGCGGCATCTACAGCTTATCCCCAAATATATTCCCACCACCCCCAAGGGGGTGAGGTTAGTAAACACCCTCTTACGGCGTTGTTATTTTCTCTTCACCATAGATTTCTGGCACGGCTGGTAGCCATATTCTCTGGCCTGCGAATCAAGGTCCATAGTATAGAGGCGTTCCAGAGGCAATAAAATTTCCGAATCGGCCTTGCGTAAGTCTATGGCTTTCAGATAACACCGGCACTGCTCGCATACGTAGAGGCGGTACTGCTCCTTTTCATCTGTGAAGAAGGCCAGTGTCTTCTGCTCCTGATTGCCGCAGTAAGGGCACTGCAGGCGTTGAAAAAGCCATTCGGTATCGCAGCGTGAGCAGAGGAGCCACCTGGCCCCAACCTCTTTCTCCAGATAAGCCAGGTCAGGACTGCCTCCGCAAATCGGACAATAGCCCTGGCGCCAGAATTCCTGGAAGGACTGTTCAACGGAGCCAATCAGGGCCTGGGCATAACTTGCCAGGAATGGCTGTAGCGTGGTCTGAATTATTGTCTGCCTGAGATTTTCACTGACTCCGTCCAGTAATTTTGAGGGTAATTCTTGCCCGGTGAACCACGCCTTAACGGCTTTTTGGGTAAGAAGGCAGCCGGCCTGCGGTTTTTTCAGTCTCTCGGGGATTTCTCCGAAGAGTTCCGGGTACCCGGCAAAGACAGCCATAACCTCAACGAAAACATCCTGCACTAATGACCAGTCAAGGGCAAGGTCGTCAAAGCTTGCTATCGGTAGTGTCTCCTGTATTCTCTTGTGGATAGCCTCACTGCTCAAAGCAGGTTTGGGCGTACCGATACGCTTGCGGGCTTCTGACTGAGCCTGCAGGAGCTTGCCATAGAATTGCAGGAGGAGGGGAAGGCTCCCCTCCTCCTTTTCCCGCTCTTTCAACTTTCTAAGAATCTTGCTGGTGTTATCTTTTATCACTATGGCTGTTCTTCCTTACCCTTTGATATTTCTGCATACCACTTGGCGTGGTGTGCCTTGGCATACTCGGTGGATATTTTGCCACCGGTCATGGAGCTCCAGGCTTCGGTCATAAGCGGATGGAAGACGCCGAGGTAGATGTGGAGGAAGAACATGGCACCGGTAACGATAAAGGAAATATCATGGACGAAGACCATCCACTGCAGGAGCGCCGGTGGGGCTGATGCCTTGGCAAACCACATGATGGCCCCGGTGATGACGAAGAGTACCCCGAAGACTACCACCAGGAGCCACCACAGCTTCTGTCCGGTATTCATGGAACCCTGAGGCGGCATGTCCTTTTCGTCACCCAGAAAGTAGTAGCGGGGGGCGGCTTCCAGCCAGCCTATATCTTCACTGCTCCAGGTGAAGGCTTGTTTCAGGCCTCTGCCCACCGCTTTCGGATTGAAGATTAAGTAGATGATGGGTATGATAACAAAGATGGCGGCTCCGATGCGGTGGATGAGGCGGGTCCAGCTGTCTTCAGCCAGGAATCCCAGCTGTGGTATGAAGAGCACGAGCCCGGTGAGGAACAGGAGAACGAAGGCACCGGAGTGTATCCAGTGCAGTACCCTTATCGGTTTCTTATACTTTTCTACTTCGTGATGTGTCATTTTTCCTCCTTCTTGGCGTTAGCTCGAGCTACCAGGTAGTTCATTCCCAGTCCTACAATGGTCAGGCCACCCACCGCCCAGCCGACCGGTTGGATGACGTCCTTCCAGGCGATGGTGGCGGCAGAAATCTGAGGCGCTACCGGCAGTCCGTAAACCGCCGGGGAATCATCAAGGACATACATTACGTGCAGGCCACCAAGCTCCTTTTCGCCGTACAGATTGGCATTTGTCCATCCCTTTTTCTGGAGTGCCTGAACCCGTTCCTTACCTTCGGCTACAAGCGCATCACGGTCACCGTATTTCAGGGCACCGGTGGGACAGGTCTTGACACAGGCTGGCTCCCAGCCTTCGGCGATGCGGTCCAGGCCCTGGGTGGTGCAAAAGGTACACTTGTCCATCTTGGCGATGCCGGTGAGAATGTTGCGTGTGGAGCGTGGCACATTGAAGGGGCAGGCATCAACACAGTAGCCGCAGCCAGTGCAGGTGTCCTTGTTGTAGGCGACGAAGCCGAGTTCATGGTGGTAGAGAGAGCCATTGGGGCATACCTGGACACAGCCGGCGTCAGTGCAGTGCATGCAGGCACGCCTGGTGAAGAGCCAGCGGACATTGCCACCTGCCTCTACCTCCCGGAATTCCATCTTGAGCCAGGTTGTGGGGGAGAGGTCAGGAGGGTTTTCATAGCTACCCCAGTTCTTTGACTTAACGCCGTTTTCTTCTGTGGGTATATATTCATCGTTCTCGTTCCACTGCTTGCAGGCTACCTGACAGCCGCGGCAGGCCGTACATTTTGTTGCATCGTATAGAATTGCTTTATCTGCCATCATTACCTCCTGTACTATCTCTGTCTCTAAGCCTTCTTCCGGACGTTAACCAGAAAGGCTTTGAACTCCGGTATCGTCGTGTTGGCATCGCCAACATGGGGCGTCAGTTCGTTGGCACTGGCGCCGGTGGAGAGTCCGGTATAACCCCAGTGCCAGGGGATACCTACCTGATGCACCTTGCGTCCGTTCATCTGGAACGGCTTGAATCGCTTGGTTACCAGAGCTACAACTTCGACCTTTCCGCGGGCTGATTCTACGATGACCTTATCGCCGTTGGCGATGCCATTCTCTTCTGCCAGCTCCACGCTCATTTCGCAGAATGGCTCGGGCTGTGCTTCTATCACCCACGGCATGTTCCGGGTCATCTGCCCGCCCTGCCAGTGTTCGCAGACTCGGTATGTTGAGCAGACAATCGGGTATTTGTCTGGAGTACCCTGTTCACCGGGCCTCCAGATTTTTATCGCCGGGTTATTCTGCTGACCGGATATGATATTCGGTACCGGTGATTCCCAGGGCTCGTAGTGTTCGGGTAGCGGACCATCAGTCCTGCCGAAACCGAACAGCCGGGCGAATCCTTCCGGCTTCATGATGAAGGGCCACTTGGTTGCCTCGGGGTCGACGTTTATTGGCGGCCAGCCGCCATCGGGAACGTCGCCGACCCATTTATCGGCGCCCTGGTACTGCCACCAGATGACCGGGTGTTCCTTGTCCCAGGGCACGCCGTTGAGGTCAACCGAGGCGCGGTTGTAGATGATGCGTCGGTTAACCGGCCAGCACCAGCCCCATTTGGGGTAAAGCCCGATATTGAAGGGACCCGGGTTTGAATCGCGGCGGGCAGCCATATTACCGTCCTCGGTGTAGCTGGCGCAGTACAGCCAGTTGCCCGATGAGGTGGTACCGTCATCCTTGAGACCGCCGAAGCTGGCCATGAGCTTGCCGGTGGTCAGGTCATAGCCGTTTATTTCCTTGGCTACAGCGTGGACATCCGGGTGAGGCTGTCCGTAATCCCACCGGAGTTTGGTGAGGGACTCGGCGCTGGGGCCGCCCTCGGCGGCATAGAGATTCATAAGTCTTCGGGCGAGCTGGTCCTGCATCCACAGGTCATCCATGGCTTCGCCGGGACCATCTGCCCCTTTCCAGCGCCACTGCATCCAGCGGCCGCTGTTGGTGACGCTGCCCTCTTTCTCAAAGGAACCCAGCGCCGGCAGGAGGAAGACCTCGGTTTTAATGTTGGCGGTATCGGCTCCCGGGCGTTTCCAGAAATTGGCGGTCTCGGTGTGCCAGATGTCGGCAACCAGCAGCCAGTTAAGTTTATCCATAGCCCGCCGTTCCAGGTTGGCATCGGGACCGCCGACGGCCGGGTTCTGTCCCCAGACCATCATCCCTTTGATTTTGTCGGCGTCCATGGCTTCAAACAGGGCAATATGCGTGTAGTTCTCGCCTGACTGAACCTTGGGCAGGTAATGGAAGCCGAAATCATTATCCTTGGTGGCGTTATTGCCATACCACGCCTTGAGCAGACTGACGATGTATTTAGGATAATTGCTCCACCAGTTGGCGCTGTTGGGGTCATTCGTTGTTGGCGTCGCCCGCTTGATATGAGCTTCAAGAGTGGTATCCGTATTAACTGGTACCTTCAGGTAACCGGGCAGGATGTGGGAAAGGAGGCAGTGGTCGGTGGAGCCCTGCACGTTGGACTCGCCTCTCATGGCATTGATGCCTCCGCCGGCGACACCGATGTTCCCCAGCAGGAGTTGCAGTATGGCATAGGCCCGGATGTTTTGAGTGCCATAGGTGTGCTGGGTGGTGCCCATGGCATACATGATGGTACCGGCTTTGCCGACGGCACCTGAGGAAGCATACGTCTGCGCCACGAGCAGGAAGGTGTCCACCGGACAACCGGTAATCTGGGATACCATTTCAGGCGTATAGCGGGCGACGTGTCTCTTTAAAATCTGGAAGACGCAGTTGGGGTCTTTAAGGGTTTTATCCCTCTTGGGAATACCTTGGTCGTCAACCTGGTACTGCCAGGTGGATTTGTCATAGGACCTCTTGGATTCACTGTAACCGGAGAATAGTCCATCCAACTCGGCAGGCCCCTTGTAACCAGGGTTAATGAGGTGCGGGGCGTTGGTATACTCGGTGATGTAGGTCATGTTGTAGTTGCCGGGATTGGCTTGAATGTCGTCCAGAACGTATTTAATTATACCGTTGATGAAGGCGATGTCGGTACCTGACCTCAGTGGAGCATAGATATCAGCCTTGGACGAGGTCCGGGTGAACCTGGGGTCAACGCTGATGAGTTTGGCGCCTCTGTCCTTGGCTACCATAATATGGCCAAAAGCGGCCGGGTGGTTTTCGGCAGGATTGGAACCGATAGCCATCATGACATCGGCGTTGGCAATATCATTCCAGTGATTGGTCATGGCACCGCGGCCGAACGTTTCCGCCAAACTGGCGACAGTGGCGGAATGTCATATGCGGGCATGATGTTCAATATAGACCAGTCCCATGGCACGTGCCAGCTTCGCCAGCAGGTAGCATTCTTCATTGTCCAGGGCTGAGCCACCCAGGCAGGCGACGGATTCCGTGCGGTTGACTACGTTGCCTTCTTTGTCCTTCTCAATGAAATCAGCGTCTCTGGTGTCCTTCATCCGGCGGGCGATGGTATCCAGTGCCCAGTCCCACTCAACAGGTTCCCAGTCGGTTCCACCGGGACGCCGATAGAGGGGTTTCTTCAGGCGCCAGGGGTTGTCGGCGGATAGCTGTCGCAGCGAGGCTCCCTTGGCGCAGGCAGCACCGCGGTTGATGGGATGGTCGGGGTCGCCTTCGATGTTGAGTACTTTGCCATCCGGCGATGCATCGACCAGGAAACCGCAGCCCGAGGCGTCATAAGGACAGATGGTGGGGGTTTCATTATGCCTCTTTTTAAGCGGTATGCGCTTGATGGGTGACGCCAGAGCGACATCTTCGTTAAGTGCACCGAGCAGGAAGACACCACCTATCCCGGCTCCTGAGGCTTTGAGGAAATCTCTTCGGCTTAGCTCCATAATGCCTCCTTCTCAAACTATACTATTCGGTTTAAGTTAAGCTGCTTTCATTTATTCATAAATTGCTGATAACAATGGTCTTATTCAATGGATTTCTCATTCAGGTTCAGCATGTTGGCTAACACGGCGATACCTTCTTTGGTGCAGAACTGCTTTTCGCTAGGGTCCATGAAGACACCTACTGCATCCACTTCCATAATTTTTAGGTGGGCTCTGACTGTTCTTATGTCCATTCCGAGTTCGGATGCTAACTGAGCGACATCAAAGCAGGCACGCTCACTTTCACCAACCAGCTTTATCAGTTTGTTCCTGATTTGTTGATGTTTGCCGATATAATCTTGCTCGTGCTTGCTGCTCATTTAAAAACTGTATTATTCCCAGAATATTGTGGTTATTTGTAGAATATCGTTAATTTTAACATATTTTAGCATTATTAACCGCTTTTGTCAATATATTGGTGCCCGGATTTTTTGAAGTTTTTTCGATTTTACCTATCGATGAGTCACTCTGGGTAATATGGGCTGTCCTTATCGGAAGGCTTTATCGGGGTCTTTGTCTGGTGGGCTAACTATGTATGACTTGCTGGCTTGTCTATGCCAATTTCCTTGAGGACTATACTGATAATTTGCGGCACTTTTTGCCGTAGCTCAGCGGAAAGCTCCGTTCCCCATTCTATTTCTCCGGGCTCAATGCCAATAATGACGATTTCCGCCGGTTCATTTCCCATCAGGGACATAAGTCTCAGGTTCTGTTCCACACCCAGTTCGTGAGCCGAGATTATTTGATTGCTTTCTTCGGACAGGTCCTGGGGATGGAAGCGGTAGATTGTCCCCGGTTCTCCACCGGCTCTGGCGGCATCAATGATAATCAGTTTGTCGCCGGCTTCGGTGTAGGCGATTAAATCCGGGGCTGTCCCGCCGTCTATTATTTTAACGTCCCGGGGCAGGTTGATTTCCTGGAGGGCCTTGACGGTGTGGATGCCTATCCCCTCATCTTTGAGCAGCAGGTTACCGACGCCAATCACCACCACCCTTGGTGGCTCCTTTTTTGACCGGTTTTCAGGGCGTTCTTCAATCATAAAATACTCTGTTAGCATATTCTTGGTAGTAGCTCGCCGACAGGCATGTCCACGATGCGGGAAGCCCCCAGGCTGGTTTTCATGACCACCTGCCCGGGGTGTTCGGCAACGACTTCACCAATAATCACTGCCCTGCCTCCGTATTTGTTTTGTTTCATCTTGGCCAGGATACTGTCAGTGTCGGCAGGGGCAACGGCGGCGACCAGTTTACCCTCATTAGCGATATAGAGCGGGTCGAAACCAAGGAGTTCACAGGCAGCCAGCACCGCTTTGTCCACCGGGATTTTATCCTCTTCTATTCTAATCCCGATATTGGATTGCTCGGCGAAGTCATTAAGGGTGGTGGCCAGCCCGCCCCGGGTGGGGTCGCGCAGGCAGTGTATGTTGGCGGATGTTGCCAGCATCTCCGCCACCAGCTTATTCAGCGGAGCGCAGTCACTCGGCACGGGCACCTGGAATTTCAGTCCTTCGCGCTGACTTAACACGGCGATACCGTGGTCGCCTATGTTGCCGTTGATAATAATCCTGTCTCCGGGTTGAGCATTGCCTGCCGAAATATTGACTCCTTCCGGCACGACACCGACACCGGCGGTATTGATGAACAGCTTATCGGCGCTGCCCTGATCGACCACTTTGGTGTCGCCGGTAACAATCTGTACCTCGGCCTCGTCAGCGGCCTTGTGTATGGAAGCTAATATCTTTTTTAGTTCGGTAATGGAGAAGCCTTCTTCAATGATAAAGGACAGGCTGAAGTACAGGGGTCTGGCGCCGCTCATGGACAGGTCATTGACGGTGCCGCACACGGCCAGCTTGCCGATATCGCCGCCGGGGAAGAAGATTGGGTTGACCGTGTAACTGTCGGTGGTAAATGCCAGACGTCCGCCAAGCTCAAAGACGGCGGAGTCGTCAAGCTTGTTCAGAATTGTGTTGGACAGCTCCGGTAAGAAGCTATTGATTAAATCATGGCTGAGCTTACCGCCACTGCCGTGAGCCAGCAGTATTTTATCTTCCATGACTATCTCCATAATGGTAGTAGGTAGCACAGCTTCCCTCGGCGGATACCATGCAGGGACCCACCGGGTGCTCCGGCGTGCAGGTTTTGCGGAATAGACGGCAGTCCAGAGGCGTGCTGACGCCGCGGAGGATACTGCCGCAGAGACAGCCCTCCGGTTCGCGGGTAGGACCGGCGTCAATATCAAACTTTTTATCAGCATCAAATTTTTCGTACTGTGGTTTAAGCTGTAATCCGCTTGAAGGCACTGTGCCGATGCCGCGCCAGTTAGCCTCGCTGACCTCAAAGACTGTCTCCATAAGGCGGACAGCCTGGGTATTGCCTTCAGGCTTCACCCCGCGGCGGTAGGCAATCTCAATCTTCGGCTGTCCGGTTTCAATCTGGTTTACCAGCATGTCAACACAAAGTAGAATGTCCAGAGGCTCAAAACCGGAAACAACACAGGCAATATTGTAGTCATCGGGGATAAATTGATAGGGATGGGAGCCGATGATAGTGCTGACGTGCCCGGGGCAGATAATACCGTTAAGTCTTACCTCGCCCAGGTCGAGGAGGGTTTTCATTATCGGTGGGCACAGCTTGTGCAGAGATAGTATGTAGTAATTATTTATCCTCTCCTGCTCTGCCTGCAGGACAGAGGCGGCGATGGTGGGGGCGGTGGTCTCAAAGCCAATGCCGATAAAGACTACGGATTTTTCGGGGTTGTCGCGGGCAATGGCCAGGGCATCCTGCACCGAGTAGACAATCCTGACGTCGGCGCCATCGGCTTTGGCTCGCTGCAGGCTGGAATAGCTACCCGGCACCCTGACCATGTCACCGAAACTGGTGATAATCACATCGGGCAGGCGGGAAAGGGCGATAGCCTGGTCCAGGTCGGCGCTGGCGGTAACACACACTGGACAGCCCGGCCCCGAAAGCATCTCTATATTCTCGGGCAGAAGCTGGCGCAGGCCGTGCTTGAAGATAGCCACGGTATGCCCGCCGCAGAACTCCATGAGTCTGGCTGGTTTTTTTGAGCGCCGGTGAATTCTGTCGAGCAGCTTCTTGCCCAGTTCCGGGTCGCGGTATTCATTAACGAATTTCACTGTTTACTGCCTGTCATTCCCAGCATACAGCCCGTCATTCCCAGCATACAGCCCGTCATTACCAGTATACAGCCCGTCTATACAGCCCGTCCCAGTATACACCCTGTCATTCCCAGTATACACCCTGTCATTCCCAACTTGATTGGGAATCCAGAATCAGTGTAAATCTTCATATAAATCTCTCCATTGCGGATTTTCTTTTTCTATTAATTCTAACTTCCACTTCCTATTCCATTTCTTTAATCGCTTCTCTCGAGTAATAGCTGATTCAATATCGTCACACTGTTCATAATAGACCAATGAATGCACTTTGTATTTTTTAGTAAAGCCATCGACAAGGTCATTTTTATGTTCATAAACGCGCCTTATCAGATCATTAGTTATCCCGATATAAAGTGTGCCGTTCCGTTGGCTGGCCAAGATATAAACATAATAGGATTTCATAATGTTAGTTTTTATTTTCTAGATTCCCGCTTTCGCGGGAATGATGTCTAGTAGACGGGACTCCAATAACATACACCTCTATGGATTTACTTCGCTTATTTCTCTTAACAGTTTTAGAGTCTCCTCAGCCTCATCCGGGTCAATGATGCTTATGGCATAACCGGTGTGCAGCAGAGCGTAGTCGCCGACCTTCGCCTCGGGGGTAAGCTGGAGGCTGACCTGGCGGGTGACGCCCTCAATATCCGCCTCCGCCTGCTGTCCATCTATTGACTTAATCAGTGCGGGAATGGCCAGACACATGTTTTCCTCCTTTATTTTATGTCCGCAAAGCTGGCGATGACAACCTGTCCCAGGGAGATGCCGCCGTCGTTACACGGCGCCTGACGGTGGGTGAACACCTCAAATCCGCCGGACTCAAGCAGGGCTACCGCTTTTCTCAGCAGTAGCCGGTTCTGGAAAACCCCGCCGCTCAGTGCCACCTTGGTCAGGCTGGTTTTGGAGGAGATTATCTGGCATAACTCCGCTATCATCCGTGCTGCGGTGTTATGGAATCGGGCGGCTATTCTGGCGGCAGGCGTGTTGCTGTGTAAATCATGAATTATGGCGCTGAATAAATCCTGAAGCTTGATTATGGACACGCCGTCCGACTCAATTACTGAGTACGGATAGCTGCCGGTCTCGCTGACTTCTTCACAGGCGAGCATCTCCAGTTCAATAGCTGCCTGGGCTTCATATTCTATGACGCTTCTGACGCCAATCAGAGCGGAAACAGCATCAAAGAGGCGGCCGCAACTGGAGGTCAGCGGCGAGTTAATGTTCTTTTCCAGCTGGCTCTGAATAATTCTTAATTCCACATCATCAACCTGTTTCAAGAAGGGCAGGCGCTGGTCTAAATCTACGCCAAGCGATGTCAGGTAGCCGATGGCGGTCCGGTACGGTTTTCTAATAGCCAGAGCGCCGCCGGGCAGTGGCAGGTATTCAAGGCGTGCCATTCTGGCGAACTGCCGGTAGTCAGCTACCAGGAATTCGCCGCCCCAGATTTGACCATCAGTGCCGTAGCCGGTACCGTCAAAAGAAACCCCGATGACCGGTTCCTCCAGCCCGTTATCCGCCATACAGCTAACGATATGGGCGTGATGGTGCTGTACCGGAACCAGTTTTATACTATCTTTAGCCGCCAGCTCTTTGGCGTACTTTGTCGCCAGATATTCGGGGTGGAGGTCATGGGCAATAATCTCCGGCTCTATGCGGAATAGCCTCTTATAAAGCGCTATAGTATTTAGAAAATGTTCCATAGTTTCCAGATTTTCCATATCGCCGATGTGCTGGCTTAAAAAGGCGAAATTATCCCTTGTCAGGCAGAAGGTATTCTTCTCCTCGGCGCCACAGCCCAGAATTTGCTGGCTTTTATAGGTGAGGTGGATGGGGTGGGGGGCATAGCCGCGGGCACGCCGTATAAACTGAGGGACGCCCCTTTCCACCATGGTGACGCTGTCATCATAGCGGGCGTAAATATCGCGATTATGCATCAGGAAGTAATCGGCAATACCGCCAAGCCTCCGTAGTGCCTCGTCGTTGTCCTTGGCGATGGGCTCCTCACTGAGGTTACCGCTGGTCATTACCAGGGGCAGGCCGGTCTCCCGGAGCAGGATATGGTGCAGGGGAGTATAGGGAATCATCACCCCCAGGTATTTCAGGCTGGGCGCTACTTCCCGTATTATGGAAGAATCGGTATTCCACTTCGTAAGGACAATGGGGCTGCCGGGTGAGGCAAGCAATTTTTCTTCCTCATCGTTTACATCACAGTGTTTCCTGACTTCGTCAGGGGACGAAACCATTATCGCCAGCGGCTTGGCGGGGCGGTTTTTCCTCTGGCGCAGGCGGTTAACAGCGTCCTGACTGGTGGCATCGCAGGCGAGCAGAAATCCCCCCAGCCCCTTAACGGCAATGATTTTACCCTCTCTTAATAGCTGGCTGGTTTTGCTGATGATGTCATCACAGGTTACCGGATTGCCCCTGGCATCTGTCAGTTCGAGCTGCGGGCCGCATCGGGGGCAGGCGTTGGGCTGGGCATGAAATCGGCGGTCAAGGGGGTCATCATATTCCCGCTGGCATTCGGGGCACATCCGGAAGCGGTGCATGGTCGTATTGGGACGGTCGTAGGGGACATCCGCGATGATGGTGAAGCGGGGTCCGCAGTTGGTGCAGTTGGTAAAAGGGTAGCGGTGGCGGCGGTCTTCCGGACTGAAGATTTCCCGGAGACAATCCGGGCAGGTGGCGATATCCGGGGAAACAAGCTGGTATTTGCCCTCTTCGGCGAGGCTGTGCCGGATTTCAAATTTTTCATAGTTGGCTGGGGAACCGTGAGTGACGGTGATATCCTCTATATGGGACAGGGGTGGCGCCTGCTCGCGCAGTCCCAGCAGAAATTGCTCAATGTCTTTGGCCTCCCCCTCCACCTCAATCCTGACATCCCCCGAGGTGTTGCGTACCCAGCCCCTGAGGTTATGTTTGGTCGCCAGCTGGTAGACGAAGGGTCTGAAGCCGACGCCCTGCACCACGCCTTTGACGCTGATATGAGCCAGGTTAAGAGTCGTTATTTTCGCCATTATACTTACTGGTTTTTCCTATCTTTTACTGCGGCTTCCAGCCAGGAGAACCATGCCTCCAGCCCCTTGCCGGTCTGGCAGGAGACCGGGAATATCCTGACCTTGGGGTTCAGTCCGGTGACTGTTTTCTGGAAGGAATCAATATCAAAGTCGAGGTATGGCTGTAAGTCAATCTTGTTGATTAGCACCACGTCGGCATCGGCGAACATCGCCGGGTATTTAAGCGGTTTGTCATCGCCTTCGGGCAGGCTTGCCAGCATCACTCGACGGTGTTCGCCCAGGGCGAATTCATTGGGGCAGATGAGGTTACCGACATTCTCAATTAAGAGTAAATCGGTATCTTCAAGGGGCAGGTTGTTCAGGGCATTCTCGACCATGTTGGCATCAAGGTGGCAGCCTCCGGCGGTGTTTATTTGCACCACAGCGGCTCCCAGCTCGCTTACCTTCTCGGCATCAACACTGGAGGCAACATCACCCTCAATGACTGTGATTCTGACTTTTGGTTTCAGTTGCCTGATTGTGTTGAGTATAAGGTTGGTTTTACCGGCCCCCGGGGATGACATGATATTAACCGCCAGAATATTATGTTGTTCCAGACGCTTCTGGTTCCTCCGTGCTTTTTCTTCATTGGCGGCGAGGATATCCTCACCTATGGTTATTACCTTTACTGACATTTACTCCACCTCAATACTTTCCATATAGCATTCCCGTCCGGATACTATCTCTATGCTTGCCTCATGGCAATCAGGGCATGACCAGTCATAGTTCCTGGGGGGAAAGACAGCCTCGCATTTGCGGCAGCGCAATGTAGTTGGTTTCCTTACGAAGGAAAGGGAAGCCCCGGCAGCTATGGTATCCTTGCTGAGGAAATCAAAGTAGAATTGAACACAATCATCAACGACACCGGATAATTCACCTATTATGAGGTTAATGCGGGTAATCCTGCCGGCGCTGGCTTCATTTGCCTTTTCCAGCGCCAGGGACAACATGCTCTCCGTAATGCTGTATTCATGCATTGTCTCAACCACTTTCATTATAGAGCAGTGAGTGTGAGGGGGCAAATGGGGGTATTTATGATGGACATTACTTGACAATAGTGTTATAATAGTTAATGTAAAAGGTGAGAGGAGGAATTAAAAATGGGTTGGGGAAATAAATAGATTTTTAATCTTTACTATTCTTTTTGCGAAATAAAGTCCTAATTTTCGAAATAGGTGTTGCAATAAAATGTAAACACCTATTTCCTTTTTTATATCCAAGAACTAGGTATTGATAATAAATCCATGCATCAGCCTGTTTTTTGTCACTTTCATTCCTCTGGAAGTCTACAAAGTCGCTGAAGATATACCAATATCTTTGCGCAGGTCCACCGAATAATTGAATTGCATCATCACGATGGAGAAACCCATTAAATGTAAGATAGCCTAAGTTTTCAAAGAAGTTAGCTATTCTAACAATTAAATAAAACTCATCTGCATTGATTTTATCAAAAGCTATCAAGGATTCTCTCAGATTTTTAGAAGCCTCTTCGAGAGTAGAGCCGTTGCCATATTGATTGATAGTTTTCCTGGAAAGAATATATTCTTTAGAATCCCATGTCTGGTGCAGTCTCATTAGAAGGTCTGAACAGCGAGTCTTTTTAATATTAAATAATTGTATACCAGCGTATATTGCTGTGATAATAATGGCTAATGTCATTAATCCACTAGAAATGGCTAGTACTGTATTCCAGGTAAGGGCCCAATTAATGTTATCCATTACACTGTACAGAGTATACACTATCAATACACTCTGCTAAGGATTATACTACTTAGATAGTTCATGTCAATATATCATATTTAAATGTTTGGTATTTCGCCCCCCTCAATTTACTTCCGCCCCCTACTGTGCTATAATTTGCCTTGAAAACTAATAATATACAGTGGAAGAGGAAAACTTTGGAAAAAGAGAAAAAGACAGAAATTATCAGCAATTTCCGGGCTCGCGAAGGCGACACCGGTTCGACCGAGGTACAGGTAGCTCTGCTTACGGGGAGGATAAACCAGTTAACCACGCATATGGCAGCCAACCGGCACGATTATCACACCCAGCGGGGACTGCTCAAGCTTGTCGGGCAGAGGCGAAGGCTTTTAGCTTATCTCAGCCGAGAAGATGTAGGGCGATATAATCAGCTAATTAAAAGGCTGGGACTGCGCAAGTAGAGCCTTTTGGCTGTAGGAGGTATTTGTGGAATCACTATCTTTCAATTGCGATATCGGGGGTAGAAATCTTGTTATCGAGGCAGGCAAGCTTGCCGGGCAGGCTAATGCGGCGGTAACCGTCAGTTATGGTGAGACTCTGGTCCTGGTTACGGCTTGCTTTAATGAGGAGCCGCGTGAGGGGGTGGATTTTCTGCCCCTGACCATTGACTATGAAGAGAGGCTTTATGCCGCTGGCAAAATACCCGGCGGTTTTATCAGGAGAGAAGGGCGTCCCAGTGAGCACGCTACCCTGGCTTGCCGTCAGACAGACCGCCCCATACGTCCGCTATTGCCCAAGAGCTGGCATAATGATATTCAAATCATAACCACTGTCCTTTCGGCCGACCAGGAGAATGACCCGGATATACTGTCGATTATCGGCGCTTCGGCTGCCCTGTCATTATCCGAGGTGCCGTTTGACGGTCCGGTGGGTGCCGTTAATGTGGGCTATATCAATGGTGAAATGGTATTGAATCCCAAATTAGCCCAGCTTGAAGACAGCCAGCTTGACCTCGTTGTCGTTAGCACCAGGGAGAAAGTTATCATGGTGGAGGCAGGGGCTGAGGAAGTGTCTGAGGATGTCGTTCTGCAGGCGGTTAAGTTCGGTCACGAGGCTAATCAGGATATTATTAAACTGCAGGAACAGCTGCAAGAGGCTTTAGGTAAAGCCAAACTAGAAGTCCCTGTCAGTGAGGTAAACCCTGAGGCAGTTTCAGCAATTGCCGGGACTGCCGATGAAAGGCTTGTCCAGATTCTTGGTCAGCCGGAAAAAGTACAGCGCGAGCTGGCGCTTTCTGAGTTGAGAACAGAGCTTGTGAAGGATCTGAGCGAGTCATTTTCGGAGAAAGATATACTTTCGGCTCTTGAGGCAAGGATTAAAACTGTGGTAAGGACACGAATACTTGATAAAGCGCAGCGTGTCGGCGGGCGCGGCTTGACCGAAGTCCGCCCCATTAGCTGTGAGGTAGGGCTTATGCCGCGCACTCATGGTTCTGGCCTGTTCTCAAGGGGACAGACCCAGGTATTGACCATTACCACGCTCGGTTCCACCCGGAAGGAGCAGATGCTTGATGGGTTGGGTATAGAGGAGAGCAAGCGTTTTATGCATCACTATAATTTCCCCGCATTCTCCGGTGGTGAGGTGAGGCGTGTCGGCTCGCCAAGTCGCCGTGAAATTGGGCACGGAGCTCTGGCAGAACGGGCTCTGGCACCGGTGCTTCCTGAGGATGAGGATTTCCCGTACACTATTCGTCTTGTTTCGGAAGTCCTGAGCTCCAGCGGCAGTACCTCTATGGCCAGTGTTTGTGCCGGGAGTCTGTCACTAATGGATGCGGGCATACCGGTAAAGGCAGCCGTGGCCGGGGTAGCCATGGGTCTGGTTACCGGTGACGATGATAGATACGCTGTGCTAACTGATATCGAGGGCCTGGAGGATGCTCAGGGCGATATGGACTTCAAGATAGCCGGAACCAGTAGCGGCATAACGGCGATACAGATGGATACCAAGCTCAAGGGTATAAGCCTGGAGATTGTGGAAAAGGCGCTGACTCAGGGCAGAGAGGCTCGTTTGTTTATCCTTGATAAAATGAATGAAACTATCACTTCCAGCCGAACTGAGGTCAGCCGATACGCACCGAGAATGACCAAGATAAAAATTGACCCGGGCAAGATTGGCGCTGTCATCGGCACCGGCGGTAAGACAATCAGGTCTATTGTTGAGTCCACCAAGGCAACCATTGACGTTACTGATGACGGTACGGTAGTTATCGGCTCGCCTGACGCGGAAGCAACCCAAAAAGCCATTGAAATCATTGAGGGGCTGACCAAGGAAGTGGAAGTCGGCAGTGTCTATACCGGCAAAGTAACGCGTATTCTGGACTTCGGCGCCATGGTGGAGGTCCTGCCCGGCAAAGAAGGGTTGGTACATATCAGCGAACTGGCTGACTATCGCGTGGGCAAGGTTGAGGATGTGGTTAAAATTGGTGATGAGATTATGGTCAAGGTAATTAACATTGACAATCTGGGCAGAGTAAATCTGTCACGGCGGGCAGTGTTTGCCAAGGAAGAAGGCACGCCCTCTGCGGACTACCCGTTCAGGAGGAGCGGTACCGGTGCGCCTTCTTCCGGCTTCAGGGGCAAACCGCGCTATTCCGGCGGAGAGAGGCCGTACCGACCGGGTGGAGGCTCACCGAAACCTCCGACTAAACGCTACTAAGGTATTCCCAAATATTTTTGAGGTGGTCTATTATGGAGCGGATTAAGGTAGTAGTGTATGGTGCATCAGGTAGAGTGGGGCAGGAGGTAGTTAAAGCCGTTTGCCATGAGCCGGAAACACAGCTGGTAGGTGCCGTAGAGCTACAGGTGTCTGAGGATTACCTGGCTCTGCCGGACGGCTCAGGCAAAATGCCTTTTTCGGCCAGCCTGGACTCTATTCTCGACAGTTGCCAGCCGGATGTAGTGGTGGACTTCACTATCGCTAAGGCTACCAGGCCGGCTGTGCGTAGTGCTGCTGAACATGGTGTTAACATGGTAATCGGCACCACCGGATTAACTGCCGATGATATTAATGAGATGGAACGATTAGCCACGGCAAGCAAGATTGGTATCGTGGTAGCTCCCAACTTTGCTCTGGGAGCAGTTCTGATGATGCACCTGGCCAAGATAGCTGCCAAATACCTTGACTATGCTGAAATCATAGAGCTACATCACGAGCGTAAGGTTGATGCTCCTTCGGGAACTGCCCTTTCTACTGCCAGAGCCATGGCAGCCGCTAGAGGTAAGCCATTCCTTCAGCCTTCAGGACAGGGAGAGGCTCCGGTTAGTCGTGGGCAGTCAGTTGAGGGAGTAACCATTCATAGCGTGCGCCTGCCCGGTCTGATGGCGCATCAGGAGGTAATTCTGGGTGGAGACGGCCAGACGCTGAGGATAAGGCATGA
>CAYWAU010000017.1:0-18748 GCA_964456395.1 uncultured Dehalococcoidaceae bacterium | reverse complement strand
AGATAGCCGCCGTCCGCCCCAGAACACAGCTCCCGCACTGCTGGCAAACCTCAACGAAATGGCCCGGGCTATCCTCCATGCCCAGAAACAAGGTATTTAATGCCGGGTAAACCGGCTTGGCCTCCTTGAGATAGAAGCCGATTGTCTGCACCCCGGTGGCACAGGGCATCGCCAGGATACAATCAGCCGCGGCAATATCTGCCGCATTTTCCTCCAGCGCATACTTGGTGAGTTCATCACAAGCCGTGGGTATCACCATCCACCCGGTTACTTTTTTACCGTTAGCTTCAAGCTTCTCTTTCATCTCGATGACTTC
Organism: uncultured Dehalococcoidaceae bacterium; assembly: GCA_964456395.1. Lineage (GTDB taxonomy): Bacteria > Chloroflexota > Dehalococcoidia > Dehalococcoidales > RBG-16-60-22 > CAYWAU01. Next base: position 18,432 of record CAYWAU010000017.1, on the reverse strand, counting down.
AGCTTTACCACCGGTATGACACACCGTGGTGCAGGTACCGCAACCAATAATATACACAGCCTGGCTTTTTTCAAGGTACTGCAGAATTTCCTCCAGGGGTTTTTGTACCGTCATTGTTTTCATACTCTCAACACCCCCTTCATCGTTCTAAATCACACCTTAGACATCGCTTGGCTTCCTCCACCGCCTTCTTTCTGGAATAACCCAGGTTGACTTCCTCAAAGCCGCTAAGCCTTCGCTTAAGGGCAAGACAGGGCATTCTGACTCTTCCCTTCTCCTCAGGTGTCTCCACCGCCTTTGGAATCTCCACTCTTTTATCCGGCGGGCGGATACGGTCTTCGGTCATACTTTTACCTCTAAGATACTTGTGGATGGATACAGCGGCTTTTTCCCCGGCGGCCATTGCCTCAATTACCGTAGCCGCACCGGTTACCGCATCTCCCCCGGCAAAGATACCCGGTCGGGAAGCAGCCAGCGTTACCGGGTCAACTACAAAGGTCTGCCCCCTGGTAGTCTCAAGTCCGTTATCCGGAGGCAGGAAGGACAAATCCGGCACCTGGCCAATGGCGGCGATGACGGCATCAACGTCCATGACAAACTCGGAGCCTTTCACGGGAACAGGGCGTCGCCGCCCGCTGGCATCATAATCGCCCAGCTCCATTCTCACGCACTCTACGCTCTTAACTTTTCCATTCTCGCCAGATAATGACGTAGGATTTGCCAGATAGATTATCTTGACCCCTTCGTGCTCCGCTTCTTCAATCTCTTCCGTGTTGGCTGGCATCTCCTGCCTTGACCTGCGGTAAATAATAGATACCTCTTTAGCACCCAAACGAAGTGCTGACCTGGCGGCATCAATAGCCACATTGCCGCCACCAATAACGGCCACTCTCCCCTTAATACTGGGGTTTTTCCCGAGATTTAGCTCTCTCAGGAACGATACGCCATCATAGACACCTTTCAGGTCTTCGCCGGAGATGCCCAGTCCCTGACCTCCGTGGGCGCCAACCGCCAGAAATACGGCTTTATAACCCTGTTCCAAGAGACTATCAATAGATAAATCCTGCCCGATTGGGGTGTTAGTCTTAATCTCAACCCCGAAGCTGGTAATAAACTCGATATCCCTACGGACTACCTCCCTGGGCAAGCGATATTCCGGTATGCCAGCCACCAGCATGCCGCCAGCCACAGGCAGCGCTTCAAAGATGGTCACCTGGTATCCCTGCTTCGCCAGGTGATAAGCCGCCGTCAGGCCGGCCGGGCCAGAGCCCACTATGGCGACCTTCTCGTATATTGGGTCGGCCACAGCCACCTTCTTTTTAACAGCTGACTTCACCCCATAATCAGCGATAAATCGCTTGAGTGAGGCAATGGCAATAGGTTCATCAATGTCCCTCCGCTTACACCTGACTTCACAGGGATGGTGACATACCCGGCCACAGACTCCGGGAAGCGGATTTCTTTGCCTGACCAGGTTGAGCGCTTCTTCAAACTGGCCGTCGGCAATCAGGGCAATATAACCCACGGCGTCCACATTCACCGGGCAGGTATGTTCACAGGGGGCATGAACCAGAGCCTCGCAGGAAGCGGCGGGACACCGCTTCTCTCTGATATGGGCTTCATATTCATCACGAAAGTATTTTATCGTGCTCAGTACCGGATTGGGACATGTTCGCCCCAGTCCGCAGAGCGCCGTGTCTCTAATCTGCTCACCCAGACTTTCCAGCAATTCTATGTCGCCCTCAACGCCCTGCCCCTGAGTAATACGCGTCAGGGTATCCAGCATTACTTTGGTACCCAGGCGACAGGGAGTACACTTGCCGCAGGACTCGGATTGAACAAAGCTCACGAAATACCGGGCTATGTCCACGGCACAGGTGGTTTCGTCCAAGACAATCATCCCGCCGGAACCCATTATGGAGCCGATTGCTTCCAGGGAGCCGTAGTCAATCGGCAAATCCAGATGTTCTTCAGGCACACACCCCCCCGAGGGGCCACCCATCTGGACCGCTTTAAATTTCCTTCCTCCGGGTATGCCGCCGCCAATATCAAAGATGACCTGCCTCATAGGAATGCCCACGGGCACTTCTACCAGACCGGTATTATTTATCTTACCCGCCACGGAGAATATCTTCGTTCCTTTGCTCGCCTCGGTTCCCATACCGGCATACCAGTCGGCGCCGTTGAGGATAATGGACGTAATATTGGCATAAGTTTCCACATTATTGATATTGGTTGGCTTACCCCACAGTCCCGATTGAGCCGGAAACGGTGGGCGGGGTCGGGGCATACCGCGCTTACCTTCTATGGACATGAGGAGTGCCGTCTCCTCACCGCAGACAAAGGCACCGGCACCCTCTTTCACCCGAATTCTAAAGCTGAAGTCGGAGCCCATGATGTTCTCGCCTAAAAATCCCAGTTCTTCAGCCTGGGCAATGGCATTATGGATGTGCTCCACGGCAATAGGGTATTCTGCCCGGACATAAATATAACCGACATTAGCCCCGACGGCATAAGCCGCGACCATCATTCCCTCTAGAACGGCATGAGGGTCTCCTTCCAGCACAGCCCGGTCCATAAAAGCTCCGGGGTCACCTTCATCAGCGTTACAGACCAGATATTTGGTATCTCCAGCCGCCGCCCTGACAAACCGCCACTTCCGGCCGGTGGGGAAACCAGCCCCGCCACGTCCACGCAGTCCCGAGCGCTCCACGTTTTCAATTACCTGCTCAGGGGTCATGGTGCCGAGCGCCTTACTTAAAGCGCCGTAGCCATCACGGGCAATATAATGAGATACGTTGGTGGGGTCGATGATACCGCATTTACGAAGTACATTCTTCGTCTGTCCTTTATAGAAAGAGACATCATGGGCAAAGGGAGTCTTTTTACCTGTTGCCTGGTCAGCATAAACCAGCCGGTCGACAATGTCACCCTTGATAAGGGTTTTGTCCACGATGTCAGGGACATCGCCGGCGGTTATCTGTTGATAGAAGATATCCTGCGGGTCAATAACAACCACCGGTGCCCGGGCACAAAAGCCGTGGCACCCGGTCTCCCTTATCTCTACCTTTTCCTCAAGTCCCTTTTTCCTGACTTCCTCATTAAAAGCATCCCTGATTTCCTCGGCACCATAGGCGCGACATCCGGTCATACATATTCGCACACAGGTCTTATTGGGGTCTACCTTCTGGATTATGGACTGGCGCAGAGAGTCTAATTCAGCCGCATTGGTTATTTTTCCCATTAATTATCTTCCAATCATCAATCGTATTGTTTCAGAATAGTCTCCACCTTGCCGGGTGTCATCTTGCCGTAATAATTCCGATTTACCATCATCACCGGAGCCAGGAAACACGTCCCCAGACATGCCACCGTTTCCAGGGAATACTTAAAGTCGCTGGTGGTTTCGCCTTCTGTAATACCAAGAAGCCGTTCTACAATCCTTAAATTGGAGTTCGTTCCCCGGACATGACAGGCCGTTCCCCGACAAATACGGATAGTGTTACGGCCGCGCGGCGTTAAATAGAACTGGGCATAGAAGGTGAGAACCCCGAATACTTCACCTGGGGATATGTTGAGAGCATCGGCAATGCGGACTATGGCTCCCCGCGGAACCCAGCCGTATTCGGCCTGGACTGCCTGCAAGACAGAGATTAAGGCATCGTCCTGCCCCTTATATCTGGACACTATTTCGTCCAGTTTGGTCAAGTCGGGCTTCTGGCTTTCTACTTTCACTGCCATACTAACCACCCACCTTTCATGGTTAGATTCTTCTGCTTCCTACTCTTATATCAGTAACCAGATAGTCAACCGCTTATAATCAGGGGCTTCCCCTCTTTCTCTTCTCCCCTCTTCTTCGGCTTTCTCAGCGCCCCGGTGGGACAAAGAGAAATACATACATCGCAATCCCGGCAAACATCCTTATTAATCGGCTGGTCGAGGTCAACCACAACCTTACAATCCAAACCTCGATAGGCCAGATTAAATACTTTTTGCTTGGCTATTTCGTCACAGGCCCTGACACATCTCTGACATAAGATGCACTTGGACAAATCACGTACAATATAGGGGCTTACATCCTCAATGGGGTAATAATGCTTCTTCACCCTGAATGGAGGCAGCCCTATATCCATGTCAGCAGCAAGCTGCCGCAGCTCACACCGGTTGGCTGCGTCACAAACCAGACAGTTATCCGGGTGATTGGCCAGCATAAGCTCAATCAACAGCCGGCGCGCCTTAACAACCCTGGGGGAATGCGTATGAATGACCATACCTTCCGCGATGGGAGTATGACAGGAGCCGACCAGATTTCTGGTGCCCTCTACCTCAACAACACAAACCCGGCAGGCACCGATTGGGGATAAATCTTTCAGGTAACACAGAGTGGGGATATCAATACCATTCTCCCGGGCGACCTCAAGAATAGTCATCCCTGCGCGCCCGCTGACAGGAGCGCCATTCATGGTAAGCGCTACTTTACCCATCTGACAAATATTACGCTATCCAAAATAGCCTGTCAAGCAATTTTACTGGGAAAATACCTGGGTTATTAGGTTAAAGCCCCCTCCATCTGAGCCAGGATTTGCTCATTGGTATAGTGGCTGAGGTTTATGGCGTCACTGGGGCAACCGCCAACACAGGCGCCACAGCCCTTACACAGGGCATCATTGACCCGGCATACCCTTTTCTCTTCGTCAAATGAGATAGCACTATAGGGACAAACGACTTTACAGAGCTGGCAGCCGGTGCAGAGCCTCTCATTAATAGCGGCCGTAGCCGCTTCAATCTCCACCTTCCCACGGCTGATCATAGCCAGAGCCTCAGCCGCTGCCGCCGAAGCCTGAGCCACTGTATCCGGTATATCCTTGGGACCCTGACAGCAGCCGGCTACGAAGATGCCGTCGGTCATGGTAGCCACCGGGTCCAGCTTGGGGTGCTTCTCCAGGAAGAAGCCATCGGCACTGCGGCTGATATTAAACAAGCGGGCAATAGCCTCCACATCCTTTTGTGGTTCTATGCCGCAACTCAGGACAACCATATCCACCGGCAGGCGGCGCTGTTTGCCTACGAGAGTATCCTCAAACTGCACAATCAGCTTTCCCTCTTCTTCAGGGGTCTCGGCGATGTTGGTGACCTCCGCTGGCTTACCCCGAATAAAAACTGTTCCCTCCTCCAGAACCCGGTTGTAGAACTCCTCATAGCCCTTACCAAAGCTCCTGATATCTATGTAGAATTCATAGACATCGGCACTGGTGTGCTCCTTTATCAGATGGGCAAACTTCATGGAGTACATACAGCATACCCGTGAGCAATATTCATGATACTGCTCATCCCGGCTGCCGACACAATGGATAATAGCGATGCTCTCCGGTTCCGAGCCGTCCTTGAGAACGATATGGCCTCCGGTGGGCCCGGCCGAGTTAACCATTCTCTCAAACTCAAGGCTGGTGACGACGTTGTCCAGTCGGCCATAACCGTATTGATAGATGGCAGTGGGGTCAAACAGGCTGAAGCCCGTCGCGATAATGATATTACCGACCTCCACCTCAATAACCTCGTCTTCCTGTTCAAAGTCAATAGCGTTGGCGGCGCAAAATTCCTGGCAGGTCTTACATTTACCCGTAGTAAAATGCACACATTGTTCGCGGTCTATTACCGGAGCATTGGGGACAGCCTGAGCGAAAGGAATGTAAACCGGCGCTCTCGATGCCAGGCCTTCTTCAAACTCAGAAAGAATAGGCACCGGTTTTTTACCGGTAATGTCCTCAAGTGTAATGGCTCCCGTGGGGCAAACAAAGGCACAGGCGCCGCACGCCCTACATACATCCAGGTTTTTATCCCCCGTTACCTGGAACGGGGTCTGTACTTTACGGTCAACCCCCCGGTTAACAAAGTTAATGACACTGGCTCCCATGCGTTCTTCACACATCCGGACACACAGACCACAGAGGATGCACTTTTCGTTTTCATCTCCCAGCTGGAACCTTGGTTTTTCCACCCCGTACTCTTTAGCCAGGTTCTGGATTAGCTCCACTTTGGGACACCGGGCCAGCAATAACTCCATAATACCCTTGCGTATTTCCATAACCTCGGGAGACCTGGTATCCACCACCAGACCCTCTTCCACAGGGTAATTACAGGAGGTGACCGTCCTTTTGCGTCCTTTACTCGTTATCTCAACCGTGCACAGGCGGCAGGCACCGAAGGGGGAAAGGGCCGGGTGATAACAAAGGGTCGGTATGTCAATGCCAGCGCTTTTAGCCGCTTCCAGAACGGTGGTTCCTTCCTCAGCCTTCACCTCTCTGCCATCTATCTGTAAAGTGACTTCACTCATCATGGTCTCCCATTACTTGCCCCTGACCAGAACCCTTTCTGCCTCCGGAAGAGGCGCCGGCACCGGTTCGCCGGAAAGTTTCTTAACGGCGCTAAAGCGGGACGGACAGACGTCAAAACAGGTGCCACACTTGGTGCACTTCTGCTGGTCAATGACATGAATCAGGCCTTTGCCGCCGCTGATAGCCCCGACAGGGCATTCTCTCCCGCAAATCATACAGGCCTGGCACTTAGCCGGGTCAATATAAAACGAGATTAATTCCTTGCACGCCAGAGCCGGGCACCTTTTCTCTTCAATATGAGCCCGGTATTCATCGCGGAAATAACGAATGGTAGTCAATACGGGGTTGGGCGCCGTCTGCCCCAGAGCACACAGAGCCGCCTTGGTCATTACCCGGGACAATCCCTCAAGCAGCTCGATGTCCTCTTCCTTGCCATTGCCGCTAACAATACCGTTCAATATTTCACGCATGTGTCTTAAGCCCTCGCGACAGGGGACGCATTTACCGCAGGATTCATCACAGAGGAAGTCAATAAAATAGCGAGCCACATCCACCACGCAGGTATCCTCATCCATAACAATCATGCCACCGGAGCCCATTATTGAGTCTAATTTGGTCAACTCGTCAAAATCTACCGGAGCATCAAGATATTGTTCAGGAATAACGCCACCTGAAGGGCCTCCGGTCTGCACCGCCTTAAACTTCTTATCTCCGGGGATGCCGCCGCCGATTTTGTAAATAATATCGCGCAGAGTAATGCCCATGGGCACTTCCACCAGGCCGGTATTATTCACCTTGCCCACCAGCGAAAAAATCTTGGTCCCCTTACTCCCCTCCGTACCGATAGAGCTAAACCAATCAGCACCGTTGTTAATGATAAGCGGCACATTAGCCCAGGTCTCCACATTGTTGAGATTGCTTGGCTTGTCATTCACTCCGCTTACCGCGGTGCGGATATACTTCGGCCTCGGCTCGCCGACTCTTCCTTCTATTGCCGTCATCAGGGCGCTGGACTCACCGGAGACGAAGGCACCAGCCCCACGATGAACGCTGACTATAAAATTAAATCCTGAGCCGAGGATATTCTTTCCGAGGAAGCCATATTCCTCAGCCTGTTTGATGGCGATATTGACGTTCTCCACCGCCAGGGGATATTCCTGCCTTACATAGATAAACCCTTCATGAGAGCCAATGGCATAAGCACCGATGATGAGCCCCTCAAGCACGCTGTGGGGATTGCCCTCCAGCAAACTCCTGTCCATATAAGCTCCGGGGTCACCCTCGTCAGCATTAACGATGACATATTTAGGCTCTCCCGGGGCATCACGCGTCGTCTCCCATTTCCTCCCCGCCGGGAAGCCGCCACCGCCGCGTCCTCTCAGATTTGCTTTGGTAACTTCTCCCACCACTTGCTCGGGTGTCATATCACAGAGCGCCTTAGCCAGAGCCTTATAGCCACCGATGGCAAGGTAATCTTCGATGCTTCCGGGGTCAATATGCCTGTTGGCGCCAAAGACTATCTGCTCCTGATTTTTGTAGAACGGGATTTCAGGTTCATAGGTTACTTTTTCGCCGGTAGTCGGGTCAGTGTAAAGGAGGCGGTCGATAATCTTTTTCTCCTTTATGGTCTGGGAGATAATTTCAGGGACATCCTCAGGCTGTACCTGGAGATAACATATTTCCTCGGGATAGATAACCACAATAGGACCTCGCTCACAAAAGCCGTGACAACCCGTCCGTCTGAAGTCTACCTCAGCCTTTAATCCCTGTTTTTCTATCTCCTGCTCAATAACAGCCGCTATCTTTTCACTATGATTGGCATGGCAGGCAGTACCCGAACACAATGTCAGACAGGGCTTATTGGGGTCTCTCCGGGACAGTATTTGCTGCCTGCGTTCCTCTAATTCCTTAGGCGAGTTTACTCGTGCCATTGTTTCCCTCAATCGTAGTCCTGCAAAACCTCTTTAACCTTGACTGGCGTCATCTTGCCATGATAGTCTTTATCAACCACCATTACCGGCCCCAGGGCGCAACAGCCCAGGCAATTGACCCTTTCCAGAGTAAACTTCATATCCTGTGTCGTCTCACCGGTCTTAATCCCCAGGCTCTCTTCCACCTTATCAATAATCCTGGGGCCACCCCTAACGTGGCAGGCCGTACCCAGGCAGACATTGATGACATGCTTGCCTCTGGGCATCAGACTCATAGCCTTATAAAAGCTGGCCACGCGATATATCTGACTTACCGGAATCTGGAGCCTTTCGCTGACGCTTTGTATCACTTCCTTGGGAATCCAGTTGCATTCGCTCTGTATATCCAGAAGCAATTGAATTAAAACTGATGGCTGGGCTGGATATCTATCAATAATTTCATCAACCTTCGCTAGCTCCATCGCCATCTCCCCGATTTATTTGAGGTAAATATCTTACCGGGCAGTTCGAGGTACATTCTCCGCATCCGGTACACTTATCCAGGTCAATATACCTGGCTTTCTTTCTGATTTTAACCTTGAAGTTGCCAACATAGCCGGAGACCTCTTCTACTTCACTGTAGGTAAGCAGTTGAATATTGGGATTAGAGCCCACCAGGGTCATCTTCGGCGTCAGAATACAGGCGGAACAATCAAGGGTGGGGAAGGTCTTATCCAGCTGTGCCATGTGCCCGCCGATACTGGGGCTTTTCTCAACCATGTAGACCTTATTTCCGGAGTCGGCTATCTTCAGGGCTGCCTGAATACCGGCAATACCGCCGCCCACCACCAGAGTGTCGGGATTAACGGGAACCTCCCGTGTCTCCAATGGCTGGTGATAGTAGACCCGCCTGACGGCAGCGGCGACCAGCGCCTTGGCTTTCTCGGTTGCCTTCCCCTTATCTTCAGTCACCCAGGAGCAGTGCTCGCGGATATTCGCCATCTCGAAGAAATAGGGATTCAATCCCTCTTCCTGAAGGACACGGCGGTAGGTAGGCTCATGCATCGTCGGCGAACAGGCCGCCACCACGACACGGTTAAGTCCGTACTCCCGGATATCCTTCCTTATCATCTCCTGGCCCGGGTCGGAACACATGAACCGGTAAGCACGCGCCACCACCACTGCTTCCAGCCCCTGAGCAAAGCGGGCAACCTCCTCAACATCAACCGTGCCGGCGATATTGTTGCCACAATGACAGATGTAGACGCCAATTCTCGGTTCCAAAATCAACCCCCACTCCTAATAATAAACCAGTTAGCCGTCATGCCTTAACACGGCTGGCTACGAAATCAAGCACCTCGCGAGGCGAGACTATATTCGTATTCATGCCCAGCAATTCAGCCTCAATGCCGAGGGCAAGGCCAATCAGCTGGGAGATAAACAGTACCGGCAGTTTATAGCTGGTCTTGAACCTGGCATTGACCCGACTCTGATAGGCATCAAGGTTGGTCTGGCAGAGCGGACATGGGGTAACCAGACACTGAGCGCCATTTTCCTGGGCGCTCTGAAGCAGCTTGCGCAGCAGTTCCAGCACGTTTTTCTCCTCGGAGAGGGTGAGCGAGCCGCCGCAGCAACGTGCCTTCAGCGGAAAATAAACCGCTTCAGCCCCCAGGCATTCTACCAGCCAGTCAAGCGTTTGGGGGAACTCGGTATCATCCAGACCTAACTGAGGCCGGACCAGCTGACAGCCGTAGTACGGGGCTACCCTGAGTCCGTCAAGCCGGTTCTTGACTTTATCGGCAATAAACTCAGGGGTAATATCGTTGACCAGGACGTCAACCAGATGCCTCACCCTGATACTGCCCTGATAATTCAGACCGGCCACCGCCAGAGCTTCATTTACCTGTGTCAACAGTTTCGGGTGTTCCTGCAGGTGCCGATTCGCCTTGGCCAGAGTTACGTAGCAGGAACTGCATGGTGTTACCAGGTCAAAACCCATCTTTTCCGCCAGCGCCAGATTGCGGGCGGCGACCACTATGGCCTCCTCTTCGTCCAGCGAGCCGTAGGGCGTCGAGCCGCAGCAGTTCCAGTCCTCAATCTCAACCAACTCCATATCAAGCGGCTTGGCTATGGCTTTGGCGGAAAGTCCCAGACCCAGACCCGTGCTCTCTGCCGAGCAGCCGGGGAAGTAGCTATAATACTTCAACTGTTACTCCTGACTTCTTTAAATTTCTGGATAATCCGGGACAGGTCTTCCCTGCCTTTAATCCGTGTTGGCTTTATCGGCAGCCGCTTATGGCTAAACAGTTTTAATCCTAACGGCACCATCTTGATGGTAGCGATGGGATGCGAAATAAGGTCAGGGATAATAGACAGGTAAAACTTCACCATCATGCTGAGTTCGTGAACCCGCCCGTTACCCTTTATGGAGCCAACAAAGCTCCGGTACAGTGACGGTGTGCTGGTTCCACCAATACTGAAGCCCTGCTGATTCGCCAGGCTCTCCAGGGCATGGGCGAGTTCTGTCGGCTTCACACCACGGGGACATCGCGCCGTACAGGAGTAGCAGGAGAGGCAGAACCACATGGAATTGCTGGCTAGAACTTCATCCCGCATCCCGGCCCGTATCATGGCGATTATCTTCCGCGGCGGGTACTCCATCAGATCCGCCATCGGGCAACTACCGGTACAGGTACCACACTGGATGCAGGCAAGAATATGTTCGCCACCGGGGGTAGCCTTGACCTCATCCAGGAAACTAGTCATATCCAATCTAATGTTAACACAAAGCTGAGCATTCGGCAAACATGAAATATGATTTTTGGCTAATTTATCCCTTTGCCGTCGCACTCGCCACTGTGATAAACTACAAGCGTAAATCAGTGGGATTTCCTATGAAAATACTGGTAACCAATGATGACGGCATACTCTCCGAAGGGCTGTGGATACTGGCCCAGGAGCTCAAGGACATCGGCCAAGTAACAATCGTCACCCCGGATAGAGAGCAGAGTGGCATTGGTACGGCCGTCAGCCTGCGCCAGCCGCTGACAATACACAAAATAAAACCTATGGTGCCCGAAGTGGAAGCCTACTCAATAGATGGCACGCCGTCAGACAGCGTTATTCTGGCTCTGGGTAAACTGGTCAAGGGCAGGGTTGACATGGTTGTTTCCGGCATCAATCAGGGTCTGAACCTCGGTGAAGATGTGCATATCTCAGGGACAGTGAGCGCCGCCCTGCAGGGTTCCCTTCGCGGCCTCCCCACCCTCGCCATCTCAGCACCTTACGGAAACGAACCTAGCCTGTATGCGGCTGCCAGGGTAGCCGCCATACTGGTAAAGAAGCTGACGACCATCAATCTGCCGACGAAAATTTTTCTTAATGTAAACCTGCCCGAACTGCCCCTTGCTGAAATCGCCGGGGTTAAAATCACCCGACTTGCCCGAGAAAGCCACATTAATACGGTTGAGGAAGGCAACCGCGGGCGGCAGAAACACTACTGGCTGGTGCGCCAGAGGATAACCGAAGCCACCGATAATGTCAGCGATATATGGGCAATTGAGCGGGGCAATATCTCCATCACTCCCCTGTATTTCAATCGTTCCGATAAACCACCGCTCCACCTCCTTGAAGACCTGTGCTCCGACCTTCTTCAGCAGTTAAAGAACGGATAAACAAAAATCAGCTTCAGCTTTTGCCATGACACATTATATTGGCACCGACATAATAGAAATCGCCCGCATCAGGCAGGCAATAGACCGCTGGGGGGAGCGCTTCCTCAGCCGCATCTATACGGCATCGGAGCTCAATCTATACGGCCAGAGACCGCAGGCATTAGCCGCCCGCTTTGCCGGCAAGGAGGCGGTAACAAAAGTGCTGGGAACTGACAAGGAAGGAATAAGCTGGCAGGATATTGAGATTCTATCTCACCCCAGTGGCAAGCCACAGCTCAATCTCTACGGCAGGGCACAGAGTGCCGCCAATAATCTCGGGATAAAAGAGATTGATATCAGCCTTGCCCACTCAAGGGAGTATGCCATCGCCACCGCTATCGGCACAACCTAGCCTGATGAATTGTGTTCTTTTACCCCTCCCAGACCACCTCCCCACCAAGTATGGTCATCTCCACTTTGATGTCCTTTATCCGCTCCGGTGGCACCTGAGCAGGGTCTTTACTCAAGACCACAATGTCAGCCAGCTTGCCCGGTGCGATTGAGCCTTTTATATCCTCCTCAAATGAAGCATAGGCGGCATTAACCGTATACAGCGCCAGTGCCTGGCTGGCAGAGACAGCTTCCTCAGGCAGAAGCTCCTGCCCCGACTCGGCTTTTCGGGTAACCGCCGCATACATGCCGACCAGCGGATTATCAGCGACTACCGGGGAGTCCGAGCTGCCGGCCACCACCAGTCCATTTTCCAGAGGCGATTTAATACGGTAAAGCCAGGGCAACTGGCTGGTCGCCACCGTGGCCAGATACCGCTCACCACTGTAATATATGAATGGGGGCTGGGTAACGATAACAGCCCCCATTTTCTTCAGTCGCTCCAGCAGATAGGGAGGACACTCCGAACAGTGCTCAATGCGATGGCGCCGCCCGACTACGGGAGAGTAATCATTAACATATTCCAGAGCACTGACGGCGGCAGCCACGGCACCCTCCTCAATAGCATGGAAGGCCAGTTGAAAGCCAGACTGGTGGCAGTCAAGCACCAGCCGGTTTAATTCTTCTTGAGGCGGCTGTACCTGCCCCGTCGCCTCACTGAGCATTACCTTAACTGCGCCAAGGCGCATTTGACTGTCACCCGAACCTGAGGTTAAACCCGCTTCCTGAAACTGGCGACGGGCATGGGCTCCCAGCATCATATAGACACGACTGCGGAGTTTACCTGACTCTTTAAACCCGCCGATAATCTGCCATCGCCGGTAGTCATTACTGACCGTCGCCTCCTGCAATGAGGTTATGCCATAAGAAAGGTAGTGCCGGTTCGCCAGAGCTACGCCCTCACCGAGCTCCTCATCAGAGAGAGGCGGCAATACCCTTTCCCGGATGTAGCCCAGCATCTCAAATAGAACTCCGTTGGGCTCTCCGGTAGCCAGGTCACGTTCAATAAGTCCACCGGGCGGGTCGGGCGTTTCCATATTGATGCCAGCCAGAGATAGCGCCCGGCTGTTGAGTACACAGGCATGCAAAGAGCGATGACTCAAGACTACCGGGTGGTCGGGTGCCACCTCATCTATCTCCCAGCGAGTCGGACACCGTTTCTCAGCCAGATAAAACTCATTATAGTCAGTGCCAATTAACCAGTCCCCCGGCGGGGTTTTTTGTACACGGCAACGAATAGCCTCTTTTATATCGGCGATTGAGCTAACCGACGACGGGCTCAGGTCAAAGCCGAGCAGCTTTCTGATAAAGGAGAAAAGATGGCAGTGGGCATCATTAAAACCAGGCATCACGGTTTTGCCCTGACAGTCAATTACCCTGGTGTCGGCACCGGTAACCGACTCCACCTCGTCATTGCCAGCCACCAGAGATATTTTATCACCGGTAACAGCCACCAGTTCAGCGGCAGGCTGTCTGGCGTCCATGGTTATGACGCTGGCGTTTTTAAGGATAATGTCGGCGGCTGACATGATAACTCTTTGACTACGTAGCTGGTTGCTAGTATACTACTGATAGCTCGGCGCTGCAAAGGAGAAGGCGATGGACACGGAGTCACTGGCTCAGAAGCTGGTGTCATGGATAAAGGAGAGGGTGCTGGGCGCCGACTGCCAGGGAGTCGCACTGGGCATGAGCGGCGGGCTTGATTCCTCGGCGCTGGTCGTGCTGTGTCAGCGGGCTTTTCCACAGAAAACTCTGGGAGTGATTATGCCCTGCCAGAGTCAGCCGGAAGATAAAGTCCATGCCGAAGAAGTAGCCAGCCAGTTTTCTATTCCTACCGTAACCGTTACCCTTGATAATATTTATAATTCCCTGCTCCAGACATTACCCGATTACAAGGCAGACCCCGCATCCCGCCAATTAGCTCAGGCCAACCTCAAAGTCAGGCTGAGAATGCTGACCCTCTACCACATTGCCAATCAGCTTAAATACATGGTGGCTGGTTCCAGCAACCGGAGCGAGATTGCCATCGGTTACTTCACCAAGTACGGTGATGGCGGCGTGGATATCATGCCGCTGGGCAATCTGGTTAAGGGACAGGTCAGGGAACTGGCCTGCTACCTGAAGATTCCGCAATCAATTATTGATAAGCCACCCTCCGCCGGTTTATGGAAAGGTCAGACTGATGAGGATGATATGGGCCTCAGTTACGAAGCTCTTGACCGCTACCTGTTGGATGGTGACGCCTCTGATGAACTGAGAAGCAGGATTGAAGCCATGATAGCCTCCAGTAACCACAAACGGGCGGTGCCACCGATTGCTCAACTTTAATCCCAGCTTCTACTGAATATCTATTCCCACCCTCGTATCATCAAAAGTGACCTGCCCCCTTTCTTATTATCCAGTCTAACATGAAGCTGGACTCCTTTTCGGGGGGCAGGTACTATTGACATACAGGTCGGTTTATGATAATATACATACACTTAACTTTGCTAACGCTCAAGGGGGTTAGATGATTTCTACAATAACCACTGCAGTTAGCACTATAGTAAGTAGTAGTGCGGTCGTTGGTTTAGTGGGTTCATTGGGCTCAGCTGCTTTAATTACTTTACTTGCTGCGGTAGTTATCAAAGAGCTAGCTACCCACAGAGTAATTAGATTGAGATTGTTTTCCCAGAACTTGAGCGTTGTCAGCTTACCTCTGTTGTTTGTCTTTTCCTTTATCTTTTCAATAAAGATCTGGGAAGCGCTTTCCTAGATGAGTAACGGTGCTATCAAGTAGAGAATTATACTAGTTATTCCATGAGAGAGGCTCACGCCCGATATTGCTTATGAGCTTTCCAGCTAGCAATTTCAGAGTCTTTTGGCCATCCCGAAGAACAGAAAGGCGGGAAAAGTGTCCATTGCGGCGGCAATTTATGGGGACTTCAGTGATGACGAGCCTGGTTCTTGCTGCCTCATATATCATCTCAGTTTCTATCTCAAATCCGTGGGAGCTCAAATTAAGTCCGCGCCACCCTTCTTTTGTTATCGCTCTGAAACCGCTGGTGCAATCAGTCACCTTGACCCGTTTTAGCGGGTACCTAAACAAGGTTACTAGGGGCAGAAGAAGAGAGATGACGACAAAAAGGACAAAGGAGGCCGTGTTATTACAGAGCCTCCTGGTAAGGGAACAGCCGGCTCTTTTCCATCCTTGCAAAGCGCGTGAGCCAATAACGAGGTCGGCTTTATCTTGA
The DNA here is from genome assembly GCA_964456395.1 of uncultured Dehalococcoidaceae bacterium. Taxonomy (GTDB): domain Bacteria; phylum Chloroflexota; class Dehalococcoidia; order Dehalococcoidales; family RBG-16-60-22; genus CAYWAU01. Next base: position 2,851 of record CAYWAU010000017.1, on the reverse strand, counting down.
AGAATAGGGGCAATTATATTCGGTATATCCCCTGGGTTATGAACTCCATCACCATCAAGGAATACGATTATATCCCCCTTGACATTCGCTACCCCGGTCTTCATGGCAGCACCTTTCCCTAGGTTCCTATCATGTGAGACTACTACTGCTCCATAACTCTCGGCAATCTCTCTCGTAATATCGCTTGAGTTATCATTAACTACGATTATCTCATACGTATAGGTACAAAGGCTTTCCCTAACCCTGTGGATGAGGCTACCGATGGAGCTCGCCTCATCCTTTGCCGGAATAATCACGCTAAGCAAACAATGAGGAGAATCTGGATATGCTGTCTCGCTTTGCTTATCCAAATTTGGGTTCCCTGCCCTTTTCTCTAACTCGTTCAATTACGACCCTTCTTAGGTGCGTCAAGCGGTCTTAAACCTGTATACTATTCGGAGATGCGTTAAGCCAATGGATGTCGGCTATATGTATCTTGTTATCCCTGGCCTATGAATTATCCCCATTATATTTTGCCAAATGGCGAATGTCAAGATAATTTATCCTAACTTTGGAAGGCCAATATGGCTGGCGAGGAAAAGATAAACTAAGTTCCCGACTGAGAAGACCCTTGACTTGTATTTATCCTGGTTGCTATTGCCATCACAGTTATACCTATGGTATTCTGTTGTCTCGGGAGACTTGAAGGGAGAAGCATCAATTTCCTATGTAGAATAACTTTGTTCCCAGCCTTCGCTTATGAGTGTCTCTAAATCTTGCCTGTGATTATTACCATTTTAGTCTGAATTCGAGGTTAGCATTCTTTTTTCTCTGGGTGGAAACCATATTGAGAGGAAGTAAGGGAGAATGATACCAGCCATTATCGTAATTGTAATCGTGTTTATTTGGTTACTCATCGAAACCGATTATATGAGAGTGAGGCTCTCGTGTGATTACCCCCTGATACCTAGTTATCTCAAAGCTACTACCCTTAGAATTGAGGTTTCAGACTTAACGATACCACTTCTCTACCTGGGAGCTATCGTGGCTGCCGAGCTGGTTGTTGCTATGGTTGACCCACTGGGTGGTATCATCTTCCACATAGTGCTGCTCCTCGGCCTGATATACCACGCCTCCATTGCAACAAACTATCCCCAGAGCAAGCTCTACTTGGCAATTGCCATGGCTCCATTGATTCGGCTGCTCAGTCTCTCCATGCCATTGACTGAGTTCTCTCAAATTTACTGGTACGCCATCACCGGTGCTCCCCTTTTGATAGCTACTTTGGTGGTCATGCATAGGCTCAATTTTCGCCTCGGTCAGGTTGGCCTCACTCTTAACAGGCTGCGCTTCCAGCTCCTAGTGGGACTTACCGGGATACCCTTCGGAATAGCTGAGTTCTACATCTTAAAGCCGAATCCCCTGGTGAGCAGCCTAGCCTGGCAAGAACTGGTAGTGCCAGCCCTTATTCTGCTGGTGAGCACCGGATTCGTGGAGGAATTAATTTTCCGGGGTGTGATGCAGCGGTCGGCCAGCGAAGCCATAGGTCGGTGGGGCTTTGTCTACATAGCGCTGTTATTTGCCGTCCTGCACGTGGGTTACCTGTCGGTAGTGGACTTTGGCCTGGTTCTGGTGGTAGGGCTCTTCTTCGGCTGGGTGGTACAAAAAACAGGCTCACTTATAGGTGTGAGCCTCTCTCATGGAATAACTAACATAATTCTCTACTTGATAGTGCCATTACTCATGACCTGCCCCAACAATTTGGTCCACCTTTTAAGTTAGTATTTTCAACATAATAGCTTCCGGAGCAGGTGGCCGGTAACCCAAAGAACTTAAGATTCCATGTATAAGCTCGTGTGTGGGGAGAGTACCTCACGCCGCTGATACCTGCCTTTAACCCTCCCGACTCAATCCTCTTCATCTTGCCGTAAAACCTCATTAAAGCCCACAGTAAATTACTTCTGTCCCGATTGGGTGTCCAACTCGGTTAAGAACGGTATAATATGGGTTGGATTATCTGTTCCGGAGGGGGACACAGGGGGTGGGTTGTAAAATATAAAAGGGGATGAGGTTAATATGGGGTGAGGTTAAGTATTCAGAAATGCTCAGGCCTCATATTATTTTCTGGAGAATATGAATGATATAGTTAGTAAATTGCTCTCCATTTGCTATACTTGCCCGTCAACAGCTATATGTGGAGTTGCACTGAATCTCCATCTGCGGTATTATGAAAGTATTAGCACTCTCGCCCCGAGAGTGCTAATAAACGTAACGGTGAAAGGGCTGTCAAATCGAGAAAGGAGGAATGGTATGGCAACTACATTGCAGCCGATGGCTGACCGGGTACTGGTTAAACCGATTGAGAAGGAAGAAATGACCAAGTCAGGAATCTACATTCCGGATACAGTCAAGGAAAAACCCCAGGAGGGAGAGGTGATTGCCGTTGGTCCGGGCAAGATGTCTGATGATGGAAAACGGATAGCCATGGACATTAAGGTGGGCGATACGGTAATTTACGCTAAATACGGGGGCATGGAAATTAAGATTGATGATGAAGAGCTGATTATTTTACGTGAAAGCGATATTCTGGCGAAGAAGACCAAATAATAAGGGTAATATTCAAGGAGGCAGAAAATGGCAAAACAGATTATTTTTAGTGAAGACGTGAGACATTCCCTGAAGAAGGGAATAGATGCATTAGCGGATGCGGTTAAAGTGACCCTGGGACCCAAGGGGCATTGCGTGGCACTGGATAAAAAATGGGGCGCGCCATCGGTAATTGATGACGGGGTTACTATTGCTAAAGACATTGAGCTTCCCGACCCGTTTGAGAATATGGGCGTGCAGCTGGTCAAGGAAGCCGCCAGCAAGA
>CAYWAU010000016.1:0-19319 GCA_964456395.1 uncultured Dehalococcoidaceae bacterium | reverse complement strand
GACGAGCGGATGAAGAGCCGGATAAACATTGTTCATGCGGCAAATTCAGCCGACCGCACGTCTGTTTATCTGTGGGTAAAGAACGTGGGCACCCAGCGCATAGTGGACATTGATGAAAGCGACCTGTTTTTCGGCCAGGAGACCGATTTTGCACGCATTCCCTACGTTGATGACGCCGGGGGCGGTTATCCATGCTGGGCTTATGGTATAGAAAATGATACGGAATGGCAGACCGGTGCCACCGTAAATGTCACTATCAGCTATGATAGTGACCCGGGTGCAGGAACTTATTTTAGCAAGTTTATTATACCTAACGGAATATCCGACGAATATTACTTTAGCATGTAACGGAGAAAATCATGGAGACTGCCATTGTCTCTTTATTATGTATAGCCTTAGTAGTCTTTGGCGGCATGACAATGTCCCAGGGATTTATGACGTCAGTTGATGCCAGCACCACCGGACTGGAGGAGATAGGCCAGAGAGATGAAAATTTAATGAGAACTGAGCTGTCTTCAGTCAGCGCCAGCCAGCCGACATCAAACACTCTGGAGATAACACTGGAGAATAGCGGCCAGACCAAGCTGGCTGATTTTGACAAGTGGGATGTCATTGTCCAGTACTCCGACGGCAGCGGCACCTATTATAGTAAATGGCTTCCCTACACTGACGAAACGCTGGGCGATAATCAATGGGAGGTGGTGTGGATTCGGCTTGATGATGAGGCAGAGGTATTTGAGCCGAACGTATTAAACCCTGAGGAGCAGGTAAAGATAAGGGCACAGCTCGACCCACCGGTAGGCGCCGGCACCACCAATATAGTGGTGGTTGCCACGGCTAATGGTATTCCGGTCTCAACCTATTTCTCACCGTAATGAGCCGTGCCGAAGCTGACCAGAATTGATGGCCTGAGCTGGTCTTAAACCTTTAGTCGCTGCCAGGAGGCAAAGGAAGGAAAAACAAAGTAATGCTGGGCAAGCTGAAACAAAAATTATTTAAGCAAGACGGGCAGGGCAAGAGCAGGTTCGGAAGCAACCGGCTGCTCAGTTTTGATATGTTCTACCAGCTCTCGTATATGTCCACTATTGCTGCCGCGGGTGTGCCGCGTGACCAGATTTTCGGGCGCTCGGCTGAGCTTCAATGTACTTCCGCGGAATACTTTAAAAGAGTTGAGCTTGCCCGCACACGACTTAAATATGATTACGCCCGAGCCTGCCGCACCGTGGGAGAACCCATTCCGGAAGAAGAGGTAAAGGGACTGCTCCTCCGCTTCTCCAGTTCCCTTATCTCCGGTGAACCTGAAGCCGAATTCCTGACAAGGGAAGCCAAAGCCCGGTCGGAGGACTTTGAGAACGAGTACGGCAGAAGCCTGGAAGCCCTGAAAATGTGGACTGACGCCTACGTCTCACTCATCCTGTCGGCGGTCCTGGTTGTGGTTATCGGAATAGTCTCCACCATGATATGGAAAATCGAGACGACCCTCATCATAGCCATGGCATTTATTTCCATCGCCAGCACAGCTATCGGCGTCTGGCTGATATGGCTGGTGTCGCCAAAAGAGTCCACGGTCCTGCGCTGGGCAGGCTCCAGGGAACAACAGCTTGCCCGTAAGCTTTTCAAGCTGGCTCTACCCATCGCCGTTGTCCTGGGTGCCCTTCTTATGCTGAGCGGACAAAACCTGGGTCTGGCACTGCTGGTTATAGCCGCCCTCGTTTTCCCGGTTGGCTTCATAATGTCTATAGACGACAAAAAGATAGCCAAGAGGGATGACGAAGTAGGCACATTTCTGAGGTCGCTCGGCGGTGTCTGTACGGCGCTGGGAACAACGGTGAATGCGGCCCTGGGACGGCTTGACCTTGATGCCATTAATGTCCTGAGGACTTCGGTTAAGCATCTCCATACAAGACTTACCGCCGGCATAAGGTCAAAACTGAGCTGGCGCAAATTCATTGATGAGACCGGCAGCGAACTGGCTAACCGCAGTGTCGGCATGTTCTACGATGCGATTGAGGTGGGTGGCTCGGCGGGGCAGGCTGGCCAGCAGGCCTCATTCTTCGCCAGCAAGGTTGCCCTGCTCCGGGCCAGACGAAGAACAGTAGCCGGTCCTTTCCGCTGGCTCTGCATAACAATGCACGCTGCCGTTGTGCTGATTCTGGTATTTATTACCGAGGTTATTATGGCTTTTGCTGCAATGGTGGCACAAGCCCAGGAGGTAACACCCAGCGTAGCAGGGGCTCCTTCCATGAGCTCCCTCACCAGCTTCAATCTCTCCGGTCTGGAACTCATGCATAGTCTGGTGATGCCACTGGTTTTGATATTCACCGTGGCTAACGCTATCGCTCCCGCCATAGCCGAGGGAGGCAGCAAATATAAGATATTGCACAATCTGGCAATAACGGCAACGATATCAGGCGTAAGCCTGCTACTCCTGCCGGCATTAGCCGACTCATTGTTTATGTCCGTTTCCCAAATCTAAGGAGGTAATATGGATACAGAAAGTAGAATAAAGGCTCTTGAAGACGAATTTCAGGAAACGAAAGAAGAGTTAAAAGAAATCCTTCTTGATATTCGTACTTATCTGATGGAAGCACAAACCCCAATCCCGAACGACCTTGACAGGGAGAGGCTCCGTGAGGAACTTGAGGCCGAAAGGGGGTAAAGCCACATGGAAAATGACAAGAATCTGGAAACTCTGGAAGACGAAGTCAAACTGTTGAAGGGACAATTAAAGCAGTCAATTGCCGGTGTTCGAGACTACCTGCTTAACATGGAACTGCCCTCTTCTGAATTCGCCACTGTCATAGCAGCTCTAGGGGGTGGTGATGGCGAGCAAAAAATAACCATGAAGGGCAGTTTTACCGCACCTCCAGATAGCGGACTCGGTAAACCGGCAACGGAGGAAGCGGTAGAACCAGCTTCCGATGAAGCATATGAGGAACAAGATTCCGATGAAGCATATGAGGAACCAGCCTCCGATGAATCATATGGGGAACCGGCCTCCGATGAAGCATATGAGGAACCATTTGATGAGCTTGAACCGGAATCGCAGATGCCTGGTGAAGAGGAAGACCTCATTAGCCCGGACGAGTCTCCTAGAACTGGATCAGAATCGTCACCAGAGGACGGACTGATGGACGAGTATGAGGACCTCGGACCCAGAGACGAGCTGTTCTCGAATGAGGAAGAAGGCGAAACTGGAGAAACTGCCGAAAATGATGAACAGGAGGCAGCACTCATGCCCGAATCAGAGCTGGCTGAAGAGGAGGAAGAGCCAATGGAATACGAGAGGATTAATGCCGAAGTTAGCCAGTCCACCCCAAAGGTTAACCTGCTGGCTAATCTCACAAACTGGGTTGCCAAGGCTAAGAAAGAAATAGGCTATGAGCAATTGCCCACCTTCCTGGAGGTTTATGGCATCAGCGGACATCTGTCCCCTGAATTGAAAGAGGTCATTCTGCATCTGTCGGAAATAACCCTGGAACGGCCCGAAGATGCCGGCACCGCTGAAATCTGGAGTCAATCAATGCTGTCACTGCACGGTATTCTCACCGGAGGTAACGCACCGCTCTATCCCTTAAAGCCATCCTGGAATGATGGCGACAGTAAGACACAGCCAAGTGAAGACGAGGTAATTGAGACAGAGGTAGAGAAGGTAAAAGACATGCCGATAAAACTAAAACTGGTGTTCCCCAACGGTGATGGTAAAGGCAAAGAGTATTGCATTAACCTCACTCCTGAGGCTGATAACAACAGCTCTGAAGATACACCCGAAAACTGATAGTCCTCAAATGAGAGAGGTGATTTATTATGGCAGTAAAAGATGGCAAGAAAAAAGAAGTAATCATTACCGGCGTGCCGGAAGTAGACGAAAAGCTGGGCGGCGGCATTCCCCCGGGTTCTCTGTGCCTCATTGAAGGTCACTCTGACGCCGGGAAAAGCGTGTTATGCCAGCACCTGACCAATGGTACCCTGGTTACTGGCGAGGCTTCGGTAGCCTATTACACGACAGAGAATAATATCAGGAGCCTGATCAGCCAGATGGACTCCCTGGCTATGCACGTACTGGAACACTTCCTGGCAGACCACTTGCGGATTTATCCCCTGACTTTTCGCAGTAATATGCAGGGCGGACAAAAACCATTTTATGTACTGACGCATCACTTCTCCCGCCTGCCCCAAGAATTCAGATTAGTCATTATTGACTCCATTACCCTGCTCGTCGCCCATAGCAACCCGGTAGCTATTATAGATTTCTTTTCAAGATGTAAAGGCTTATGTGACCAGGGTCGAACCATAATCGTAGTGGCCCATTCCTACGCCTTTGAGGAAGATATGCTTGCCCGAACCCGCTCACTTTGCGACGCACGCTTCAGGCTCAAGCTGGAGCAGGTTGGTGATAGCATGATAAAACTCATGGAGGTCCTCAAGGTGCGCGGTGCGGAACGGCCAACCGGAGATGTGGTCAGTTTTGATATAGAGCCCAAGCTTGGCATGCGAATCATTCCTCTCGCCAAAGCTAGAGTCTAGGAGGTTAAGTGCTTCTTCTGCCATTTGAAGTAAAACCCTGTCCCCAGGACTGCGGTCAAGAATGCGGCATGAGCTTTGATAAATGCCCTGTCTACGCGAAGCTCCCTGCCGAGTTACAGGAGGTATGCCAAGAAAACCTGCATCTTCTCCAGTACCTGCGCTGCCTGCCAGAAGACGGATTCGGCATACCGACGTATTATGAAAAAATTACGCGCAGTTTGAAGGGGACAAAAGACCCCAATCTCATCTACGCGGTGGGGGGCGGGGTATTTATCCACGTGCTGGCAAACCCTGAAGATGTCAGGGACTACTATATTGCGATAGAACCAAGCCTGGTTGATGCCCAGGATAGTACCCTTGACGAGATAGAGCAACGCCTGGCCGACTTTGTAGAAGAGCTTGAGGGCATAGATGACGCCTCAAAACGACTTGAAATTATAATGGAAATTGTTGACAGACTGGTTATCGTTAGCGGCAAAGCCAGTGAGCCGGCTCAAAACCAAAAAAGCCAGGATAATAAAAAAAGCAAAAATAACGGCAAAAAACCCCCCTCACCGAAGAGCAAAGGCAATGCGAAGTCAAAAATAAACATAACCACTTTCCAGTACAATAGTCTCCGCTACCTGCTTCGCCGCAAACTGGAAGGCATGGGAATTCTGGACCCCATGATATTAGACCCCAACATCGAGGACATCTCATGCTCCGGCCTGGGCAATATCTTTGTTGAGCACAAGATTTTCGGTAGTCTCAGTACCAGCACCGGCTTTGATACACACGAAGTGCTGGATAAGTTTGTCATTGAGCTTGCCGAGGGAATCAAGCACCCCGTGACCTTCCGTGAACCCGTTGTCGACGCCACACTAGCGGATGGCTCCCGTATCAACATCGTCTACGGTACGGATGTTTCCAAGCGAGGCAGCAACTTCTCCATCAGAAAGTTCAGCGACACGCCGCTAAGCATACTGGAGCTTATCCAGTTTGGAGCGCTCAACTACGATATGGCAGCCTACCTCTCCTTAATCCTGCAGGAAGGAATGAATGCCTGGATATCAGGAGAAACCGCCTCAGGTAAAACCACCGTGCTGAACGCGCTAACCACCTTCATTCCGCCTGAGGCTAAGATAGTAAGCATTGAAGACACCCCTGAAGTTCAGGTGCCGCACCATAACTGGATTCGCGGGTGTACCCGTGGCTCAGACAAAGGGGGCGATTCCTCCATGGTGTCCATGTTTGACCTGCTCAAGGCTGCCCTGAGGCAGAGGCCCAACCTCATTATCATCGGTGAGATACGAGGTGTAGAAGGCGCCATCGCCTTTCAGGCAATGCAAACCGGCCATGCCTGTATGAGCACCTTCCACGCCGCGTCAGTATCCAAGCTCATCCAGCGTGTCACCGGCAACCCGATTAACGTACCCAAGTCATATGTTGACAACCTTAATGTCGTCATTATATGCCAGCAGGTTCGTCTGGCCAACGGCGGGCTGGGCAGGCGCATAACCAGCATCAATGAAATAGTCAACTATGATTCTATCGCCGACTCCTTTTCCTTCATTGAGTCATTCAGCTGGAATCCGCTGGATGACACCTTCCTGTTCCGGGGATTCCAGAACTCCTACCTGCTGGAGAATAAAATTGCTCCCAGGCGCGGCTTCCCGGAGGAAAAGAGAAGGCAGATATACAAGATATTAAAGCAAAGATCCGATGTTTTGAAGCGTATTCACGAACAGGGTAAAACCGACTTCTATGAACTCTACGGAATCCTATCCAAGGCTTACCGGGAGGGATTATTCAACTAAGAACACTAAGGGATGAATGGCAAGCTCCGGGAGTTTGCTATTAAGGAGGTTTCAAATGCGTTTAAAGAGTTTTAAAATAGGCAAAATAGGCAAATTAAAAGAAAAGCCTAAAGAAGACACGGCTGGGGCCGGCGAAACTCCTGCCGCCCCAACAGCTGAAACAAAAGAACCTCTCAATAATAAGACCGAAGACCTGGAGGAAACCGAGCAGCCGTCAGAAGAACTCGCCGACACAGTGAACAACGCCAAAGAACTTGAAAATACTCCGCCTCAGCCACATGGACCCCTGGACGAGCTATCGGTCGAGCCCAGGGACCAACTGCAAGAATTGGACGAAGAAGTAGATACCGACGCTCTGCTTGGGGAAGACCATGAAGAAATCCAGGTAGTAGAAGTAGGCGCCGGAGCTGGAGCTGCTGCCCCGGCAGAAGAACTGAAAGTAGTAGAAGTAACAGCCGAAGCAAATGCCCCGGCTGAAGAAAAAAACAAGCCGGTAAAGGAAGAGGCAAGCGATTCATTAAGTAATCTCTTCAATGACGAAGATGAAGAAGAAAACCCTCTAGCCAACCTCATCAATTCAGTGCCTGACGTCACGGCACAAGAATTGCTTGATGACCTAGAGGAGCTACAGGGAATAATAAGTGAACAGCAGAGGTAGACAGGATTTACAGCGTATGGTCGGGGGTTCCTACCGGAGGGACTGGGGGAATACCCTGAGAAAATAGGGGTTATCATGGTTGCCTCTTATATTGAAGCAGTAGTAGCCTGAAGCTGAAAAGGCAGCCATGCCCTTGAATTATGGAGGGCGAAGATGAGGAATAAACCTAAGAAAAGAAGTCTTTGGGCAAATAAACACCTGCGCTATATCATAGCCATCATGGTAGTTTGCTCCGCCATTTACTATCTGCCCGTTATCGGTGGTCTTGCCGGCTGGACATCTATCCAGAATACCCTTGACGGCCTCCACAATTTATACGGGATTGACTTCCTGGGCCTGGTATTCTTCGCCCCCGTGGTATATGCCGCCTACGTGCTCGGTGTGATGCCGGCAGTACTGACTGCCCTCATAGCCATGTTAATCCTTCTCCCTTATGCCATACTGATAGATACCTACCCCAACGCCCTGTTCAAGCCGACAGCATTCGTCATCATCCTCAGCGCCGTGGGTGCCGTAGTTGCCATGCTGCAGAAGAGCGAACAGGAACACCGCCAGAGGATGAAGGAGATGAAATGTCTTTATGACATCGGTAAGGCCACTGAAGAGAGCGGTTCCATAGATGGGTTACTGTCAAAAGTAGTCGTCCTAATCCCGCAAGCCATGGAATACCCCGAAGAAACGAGAGTTAGAATTAAGATTCGGGACAAGGTTTTTGAAAGCCCCAACTTTCAAAAATCTTTCAGCAGGATAACAGAAAGCCTGGTGGTAGGTGGTGAGATACTGGGAAATGTTGAAATATATTCAACCCGGAACAACCCTTACCTGAAAAAGAGAAACCACCTGACCAAGACTCTCGCCGAAAGAATCGGCGGAGCCATCCGCCAGATGGAGTTGGAGCAGTCTCTCCAGGGCTACTACGCGCAACTGGAAGATGAAGTCGACAGCAGAACCAAAGACCTGGAGCAGGTTCAGGAAAAGCTCATACGTTCTGAGAGGCTGGCCGCCGTCGGCGAACTGGCCTCAGGCGTAGGTCATGAGCTCCGTAATCCTTTAAACGTGATAAGGAACTGCGTCTACCTGCTCAATATGGCCGTAACCGAGAAAGGGGATGAAGAATCGCTGAATACTCTGAAAGTCCTGGATAAACAAGTTGACATAGCTAATAAAATCGTTACCGACCTGCTGGACTTCACACGCATCAAGCCGCCGTCACTGACAAAGATTAACCTGAGCAATTTAATCAATGAAAGCCTGTCATGGGTAACAATACCGAAAAACGTAACCGTAACCGCCAATCTAAATGGTAATTCTCTTCAAATTAAAATTGATGCCGAGCAGATAAGTCGTGTCTTCACCAATATCATCTCCAATGCGATACAAGCGATGAACGGAAAAGGAGAACTCAAGATAGACACCGGCGTCGAAGACAGCCTTGTCTGGACCCGATTTACGGATACCGGCTGCGGCATACCCGAAGAAAACCTGGAAAAGATATTTGAGCCGCTCTTCACCACCAAACCGAAGGGGATAGGACTTGGCCTGGCCATTACCAAAAGACTTGTAGAGCAAAACGGAGGCAAAATTGAAGTTGCCAGCCAGACAGGTGAAGGGGCAACCTTCACTGTAAAGCTGCCCCTTGAAAAAAGGAGGTAAATTTAATATGACCAATGAACCAACCGTTCTTGTAGTTGATGATAACGAGGACTTGCTCCAGACTTTTGCCATGATTTTGAAGCGGCGCGGCTTTTTTGTTGAAACAGCCGAGAACGGAGCATCCGCTGTAGATAAGTTTAAAGAACATAATTATGACGTTACTTTAATGGATATTGTCATGCCCAAAATGAACGGTGTTGAAGCATTCCGAAAAATCAGAGAGATGCACCCGGGAGCATCGGTAATTCTGATGACAGCTTACTCCGAGGAAGAGCTGATTCAGATGGCCAGAGATGAGGGTGCCCACCACGTTGTCCATAAGCCCATAAGAATTGACCAACTGATAGAGATGATTAAAGAGGCAGCCACCAGCCAGCCTATTCTCATCGTGGATGATGACGCCGATATCTGCCAGACCCTGACAAGGACGCTTGAACTACAGGGATACCAGGTGCTGACAGCCGGCAGCGGCGAAAAGGCCATCGAGATAGCTGAGGAAAAAGCCTGCCAGATTGCCTTTATTGACATCAAATTGCCTAACATAGACGGATTGGAAACCTTCCTCAGGCTAAAGGAAATCAATCCCGACATCCTCACTATCATGATGACCGGGTTCCGTAACGAGGTTAAGGACGCCCTGGACAAGGCTCAGGCAGCTTCAGCTATTACCTGCCTCTATAAACCGTTTGACCCTTCAGAAGCTGCCGATTTAGTGAGACAAATCGGTAAAAAATCGCGTAATTCCGGGAGCGAGGATGAAAACTAAGGAGAGCATACTGGTAGTTGACGATGACCTTGATTTCCTGGAAATCATAAAGCGTATCCTGGAAACCAAGGGCTATGAGGTGAAGAACGCCCCATCAGCTGGCGAGGCGATATCCCGGCTAAAAGAGCGTTTCTATAATGTCTCCATTCTGGATATCAGCCTGCCTGACGCCGATGGTACCGAACTGCTCTCCAGTATCCTGGAAATGCATCCAGACATAATAGCCATAATGTTAACCGGCCACTCTTCGGTGCAAAATGCGGTACAATCGCTGAATCGCGGTGCCTTTGCCTACCTGGAAAAACCTTTAGACCCGGAGAACCTGCTATCGGTTATCAGCCGCGGTCTGGAGAAACAGCATCTGGTCCTTGAAAACCGGCAGTTAATGGAAGAACTGGAGCAACGTAATCACGTCACCGATACCCTCCTCGGCGTATCTCAGGCAGTAGCGCAGTCCCTCGACTTTCAACAGATTATAGATTCGGCACTGGAGAGAGTAGCCCAATCTACCGGCATACAGGCTGGTTTCGTCTATCTCTACGAGAACGACCGCCTGGTGTTAATGGGACATCACGGACTCTCCCCCAGAATAGCCGAAGAAATGGAAAAAGAGGTTGCCAGGGGTAGCGGTATTATTGGCAGGATTTTCAAGCAAGCCAAACCTGTCATCATGGATAAGATAATAGCTCATGATGAACCCAGTTTGGCTTTCCTGAACAGCGGAGGCTACCAGTCATTCGTCGGCGTTCCACTGGCCATTTTGGGCGAGAGCATCGGTGTTATGGGAGTTGCCACCAGTTCTGAGCACTCCTTCACCACACAGAACATCGATATGCTAACCGGTATCGGCAGGGAGATAGCCATTGCCGTGCGCAACGCCCAGCTATACGAAGAGGCTTCAAGTGCCAAAGCCCTCCGTGAACTGGACGTTATGCGTACCGAGTTCCTGGCAAATGTCTCCCACGAACTGCGCACTCCCCTTTCTGTAATCAAGGGCTCAGCCAATAGCCTCCTGCAGCCAGATGTGGTTTTTGATGAGCAAACAAGGCGAGACTTCCTGCAATCAATAGACAGGGATGCCGATACGCTCACCCACCTGGTGGATGACCTGCTCATGATGTCCCGTCTTGAAGCTGACGCCCTGGAGGTCAAGAAGAAACCACACAGGCTTACCGAAGTAGTGGACCTGGTAAAAGACAGACTGGATAACCTGACAGCCAAACATCATCTTCGCATTAATATTCCCGATAAACTGCCACCGGTTGCCATTGATGACCACCGCATCGGTGAAGTATTGACCAATCTGGTTGAGAACTCGGTGAAGTACTCCGAGGAAAACACCAATATTGTCATTGAGTCCAATCCCAATGGTAAAGAAATCATTGTCAGCGTGGCCGATGAAGGTATTGGCATTCCCCCGGAACTGCGCCAGAAGATATTTGACCGCTTCTTCCAGGGAGACGGTCGGAAGACCGGGCGCCGAAAGGGCACCGGACTGGGACTGGCTATATGCCGCGGCATTGTGGAGGCACATAGCGGCAGAATCTGGGTGGAAAGCGAACCAGCCCACGGTGCCAAATTCAGTTTCAGCTTACCGGTTGACTAAAGGGGTGATACCGCTATGAATAAAAAAAATATTCTTATTGTTGACGATGACCCGGCCATATTGAGACTGCTCAGCACCAACCTCAAAGCCAGGGGTTATGAAGTAACCACCGCCACCAACGGAGAAGAATCCATGGAAGCGGTGCAGAGTGATTTTACCGACCTGATAATACTGGATATCATGATGCCCAAGGTAGACGGGGTGGAAGTGTGCCGCCGTATACGCGAGTGGTCTGACGTACCCATTATAATGCTCAGTGCCAGAGGTGATGAAAAGGACAAGGTCAAGTGCCTGGAACTCGGTGCCGATGACTACCTGACCAAGCCCTTCGGCATTGCCGAATTGATGGCACGAGTTAAAACAGCCTTCCGCCACCGGGGTGACCCCACCGTGGCTCCCGCCCAGCCCAACTTTGCCTGTGACGGCATGGAGATTAACTTCGCCAAGAGACACGTCACTGTGGATGGCAGAGAGGTAACGCTCACCCCGACCGAATATTCCCTGCTGCAACACCTGGCGGTCAACTCCGATAAGGTGCTCACGCACAGCATGATTCTGCAAAGTGTGTGGGGCAGCGAGTATTCCTCAGAAAAGGAATACCTGCGAGTATTTGTCGGACGTCTGCGCCGGAAACTTGAGCCAGACCCCAAAAACCCCAAATATATCCAGACTATCCCCGGTGTCGGCTACCATCTGGCGGCAACATCATAAAATCACCCTTTGCCTGTTTGTGCAGTAATAAATGGGGGAGCTATCATGGCTCCCCTTTATTAATATAATAGTGTTAAAATTAAAAGAGATAAACATCACATACAATATGAATCCCGGCACATTATAATTATACCGAGATGTAAAGCGTAATGAGGGATATAAATTATGCCGATATATGAATACAGGTGTAAAAATTGCGGCGAAAAGTTTGAGGCATACTGCGGACTGGTGGATGTCGAAAGTGAAATTAAGTGCCCTAAGTGCGGAAGCAAGAACCCTGAGAAAGACCGCTCTAAATACTTTGGAAAAACTCCCACAGGTGAGCCTGACGGCTTTACATTTCCGACCTGATGCACACCCTAGCGAAGCAGTTTGCTTCGCCGCCTTAGATTGCTTTAAACCCATCAATTCCCCACTTTATTTAATAAACATTATGTCAACTATCCTGTCCCTCTAACATCACTTTTATATCCCCCTACCCCGCCACTCCTAATCATTAATAAGATATTTATCTTATATATCCTGCCGTTTATGCCCTGTTTACGATGCTGGTGTTAGCCTTATATCAGAACACAAACGAACAACCAAGAGGAGGCTAACATGATATCAAAAACAAAAATCCTGGCCGTCGGCAGTGACCCGGAGCTACTGGGACTCCTGCAGCAAGAGCTCAACAACAATGGTTATGAAGTTGTGAGCACACAGGATACGGGAGCCGGTCTGAGAGACGAACTTCACGAGGAACACCCTGATTTTATAATCCTGGATGTCATGATGCCCAATCTTGACGGTATCGGGATATGCCTGAATCTTCGGCAATGGACCCAGGTCCCCATCATGATGCTCAGCACATGGGGCACCTTAGATGGCATGGTAAGAGGACTTGACCTGAGTGCCGAGAGCTATCTAACCGAGCCTTTCGGAACTGACGAACTAAAAGCGCAGATACAAGAGACACTAAAGCGAAATGCCGCCGCTATGACAAACCCCCACACCGGTACACCTTAAAGGTAATAAATTAGAAATCAACTTTACGAGCTGTTCCCCAGCTTGGTAATGGTCCAATAGAAAGAGGGACTTAGTCAATAAAATGCTAAGTCCCTTTTATTTGTCACTGATGCCTCATCAAATCACAGATGCTTCTGCCACCACCAAAACATTTACGAGATGTTTACAGCTTCCCCCCGGCTTTTTATGCTTTGTTACTCGCTACAGCTATAAGCTGAGGCTGTGAGATAAAAGCCTTACCCGAAAAGAAACGGGGGCTTCTGTCTCTAGGGTGAAAGCAGAAGGCAGACCAAAATGAAAAGGAAGCTGATTTTCCTCCTAGTCGCCTCATTACTACTCACTCCCTGGCCGGTGGCATACGCCCATGATGCCGTAGCCGGGCAGACTCCGATACAAATAGAAGCCGCCGAAGCCACCACCGCCCCGCGTTGGAACGCCTCCGGGAACGCAATAGGCGGTGTTACTCCCGGCGACCTCTTCTATATTGACACCGGCGACGTTACGACTGACATGCCGGTTACCCTCTATATAACCAATACCGACCAGCTTGTCCAGTACTACCGATACCTGACCCTCAACGTCGGGGTCTACGTCCAAACCGGTACTGACCATTGGGAGAAAGCAACCGCCGGAAATGGTGAATTGCTCCCCGATACCTATATAACAATGCTCAATGGCAGAGTCAGTTTCACTCTACCAGGATATGCCAGATATAAAATTACCATTGATAAAGGCTGTTTTTACTGCTACGGAAGCACTGACGAGAGCGCTGTCTCACCCACATTTTATCTGACTGTGGGATAAGCCTAAAAGGGGAGCGGCTTTACACCCGGCATTTACAGAAGATAAATCTGAGAAGGAGCCGACTCATAAAAACCGAGTCATTACAGGAGGCGAAGCAAAGATGTTAATACTATGGATACGGAAAAGGAAAACAGGTGAGCCAACCAGCCCGAAAAAGTACGACAAAGACTCTCTCCGGAAACATGATGAAGAGATGAAAAGGTTTCGCCTCTCTCACCCCAAAATTGAGGCAACAAATACTGAGGATATAATGACGGCAGATGGGAATATTCTGGCCGCAGTGCAAAACGTAAAGCTAACCAAGCACATACAAAACTAATATATCAAATCTTCAAGAAGCCAGAACCCGGAGAAGCCAGACACGCCAACACAAGGCATACAGGTCACAGATACAGTTCCCCCGTCTTTCATGTACGGGGGAACTGCTTTTATACTCGCCACACCCCAGGTAGCTCCAAACCTCTTGCCACGATGCGTCTCATAGTGCTAGAATGAAGAACGGTAACTTTGGCATGGGCCGCTAGCTCAACTGGCAGAGCAGCTGACTCTTAATCAGCCGGTTGGAGGTTCGAGTCCTCCGCGGCTCACCATAATTCAAAGCTAAAAAAGCCTACTTCACTATCCTTTGAATCCTGCCGGCCCTGCCAGCGCAAGGGTGCCCGCACCGACTATTATCGGCATCTGTATGTGAGGTCTGGTAACCTTCTTCCAGGTTAACGGACCATGTTCCACACCCTTGGGTACATAGATTGCTGAGGTTGTATTGAATGTAAGTTTTTGCCCGTCAACAATGAATTCTACTTCGGCACCGAGGTCTTCGGGATTATCGGGGTCAATACCGATATGCAATACAACCTCGTCATAATCGTGAGCATGTTCGAAGATGTGGGGCTCAGGGACTTCATATATCCAGACATAGTCTAAATACATGTTAATACCCGGTATCAGATTATCACATATATACTGCATTATGGGGCTCCGGGCTCCTTCGCGCGTTCTGCCACTGTCCAAGTAAACAAAGGGTTCCCTGATAAAGTATTTACCGTAGTCAACATTATCTGTTTTCTTTGGTAACACCTTCTCCTGCCGCCCGGTTCCGCTTGCCCAGGCTTCCCTGGTATTGCCTCCGCCGACCACCATTGTCATCTCCAGATGCGGTCTGGTAACCTTTTTCCATATTGCCGGACCGTGTTTCACCCCCCTGGGCGCATAGATGGATGCGGTTTTGTCGAATGTGAATGGTTGGCCGCCAATATAATACTGTATTTCGCCACCGAGTTCCCGGTCGTCGTTGGGGTCACCACCGATGTATAAAACAAAATCGTCGTAATTGTGTGAATGTTCCAATATGTGTGGATTTGGCTCGGGCACGTCATATATCCAGCCAAGTTCAATATACATGTTGCAACCAGGCACAAGGTCGTTGCTCATATAGGTCATTACCGGAGACTGGCGCCCTTTGACCCCGCCACCCAGTCCGTAAACGGGTCTCCTGACAAGGTTTTTTTCGTAGTTGATTTCAGCCATTTACCATCGTCCTCCTTTCTCCATTATTAAATATTCAGTCTTTGTTGCCTGTATATCAGGACACCTGACATCAATATATAATAGATATACGGATTATATCAATTCCCTATTATTATCCGGGCGCCTGCCCCCGAGGCAATTATGGCGGCACCATCAACTTACAAGGCAGACTAATCGCCGGGGTCAGGTCTCGTCCAGACTCATAATTGCAGATAATTTAAAAATTGTTTGACATCATTGAAAAATTGTATTATATTCTTTTACTAGTAATTAGATTTTTTTTCTTTTATATAGTATTATTTAGTGAAGAATATTTCGGACACATTTTAGATAGTTCAAAAAATTCAAAGAAAAATAGAGTCTTGGAGGATAAAAATAAAGGTAAAAGCCGCCGTTTGCCGTGAATTCAAGGCGCCGCTATCCATTGAGGAGCTGGAGCTTGCCGAACCCCGTGAGCATGAGGTTCAGGTCAAGCATCTGGCTTGCGGATTTTGTCATTCTGACCTGCATGCTTGGCTGGGCGAGGTGCCCACGACACTTCCGATGGTTTTCGGCCATGAAGCCTGTTCCCTGGTGGAGAGAGTTGGTCCGGGCGTGACCAGCGTCAAGCCGGGAGACCGTGTCATCGGGTGCTGGATGGTGCCCTGCGGGAGATGTTTTCAATGTCTGCGTGGACGTCCCAACATCTGTGAGGGGAACATGCCCTTCTTCCTCGCCGGGAACCTCCTGGATGACACGTCACGATTTAAGGACAGGAATGGTAAAAGGGTCGGTATGGGCTTGTTCATCTCCGGTTTTGCCACTCACAGCGTCCTTCCTGAAATCGGTGCCATACGCGTGCCCGACCACATCAAGCTGCCTCCTGAGCAACTTTGCCAGCTTGGCTGCTCCGTAGTAACCGGGTGGGGAAGCGTCGTTAAGATAGCCAACGCGTGGGAGGGTACCTCAATAGGCATATGGGGGTGTGGCGCCATCGGTCTTAATGCCATCCGTTTCGCGGCGCTGCGTCACTGTAACCCGATTGTTGCTGTAGACCTGGAGGCATCAAAGCGAGACATAGCCCTGGAATTCGGCGCTACACACTTCATTGATTCCAGCAAGGATGACCCCGTTCCCATAATCAAGGGGCTCACCGATGAAGCCGGTCTGGAATATGCCATTGAGGCCATCGGCGACCCCGGAGCTCAGGTTCAGGCATGGTGGTCCCTGCGCAACGGGGCTACACTGATTGCCACCGGTATAACCCCCGAGGATTCCACTACCAGTATTCCGCTTTGCTACGGGTCGTTGCAGGCAAGGTCGATAAGGGGTACACTATACGGTGAGGCTCATCCCACAGAGGACCTTCCTAATCTGATGGAAGTGATGAACTCGGGCACCCTGAAGACCGATAAACTGGTTACCAGGATGATTAAGCTCGAGGACATTGAAGAGGCTCGGAGAGCTATGCTAGCCAGAGAAATAATAGGGCGCTGGGTGATAAAATACGATTAACAATATAAACTCTTTTATAAATAGCAATAAGGAGGTGAGTATGGGGTGATAAACTAGCTTTTGGATAATCCAAAGCAAATTAGGGTAAAATATTTAAAAGGAGGTTTAGTTGAGTGGAAAGGAAGAAGTTATTAAAACCAGCTATTAGTATCTGTTTAGTCTTAATAGTAGCGTCGCTGGCTCTCATGGCAGCTTGCGCAGCGCCGGCACCGGCTCCCGCCCCAGCGCCAGCACCAGCACCAGCACCAGCGCCAGCACCGGCACCGGCACCAGCAAAGCCAGCACCGGCACCAGCAAAGCCAGCACCGGCACCAGCAAAGCCAGCACCGGCCCCGGCACCAGCACCAGCCCCAGCACCGGAAGTTAAGAAGCTGCAGATTGGCGTCATCCACTCTATGTCTGGTTGGTTCTCAGGCTGGGATACCACGTCGTTGCATGAGGTCGAAATTGTGGCACTTCTAATAAATTCGAGGGGTGGAATTACCGTTAACGGTCAGAGATATGAGATTGAGCTTCTTGTAGAAGACGGCAAAAGCAGTCTTGACGGTGCGCAGGCTGCAACGAATACCTTAATCTATGACAAGAAGGTTAAGTTCATACTTGGACCTGCCGCATTCTTCGCCAGGGCAACCGGACCGATATGTACCCAGAATCAGGTAATAAATGTCCTGGGCTATCATACCTTTACCGAGGAAGAAATTGGCCCAGGCCAACCCTATACATTCGCCGGTACGGCGGGTGCTCCGGGACACTTTTATTCCATGGTAAGTATTTTGCAGGAGAGATTCCCAGAATACAAAAACCTTTGCATGGTCTCCCCAGTTGGTGGTATACATCCCCGGCTTGAGGACTTCATGAGAGCGGAACTGGGAAGGCTAGGGTATAACATAGTTGGTGAATGGGTTATATTTCCAGATGATGCGGTAGACTGGAGCCCTTACGCGCAAAAGATTAATGCCAATAAGGAGGCTGATTGTGTATTTTGGCTGCATTGTATTACCTTTCATACCGGCAACCTGGTCAAGAGCCTCCGTGAGATAGGTTACGATAAGTGGGTTATAGTTGGCAGTAATTCTGGCTCTGGCACTATCGATATTGCCGGTAAGGAAGCAGCCACCAAGCTAATTACCCAATGCCCTGTCATCAATACTCCGGGCAACCCACCTGACCTGGATGAAATGATGGGCAGAATGCAAAAAGATTACGGGTCAAATGTCGACTGCATTCTTGAGAGTTCTCAGGCACTTTATGTTCTGGCCCAGATTATCGAGAAAGCCCAAAGCCTTGACCCCACTGTCGTCAAAGAGAAGTGGGAGTCTATGGATGGGCAGGCAGTTGACAGCCTATATGGTCCTGCAGTTATATCCGGAACGGAAACTTTCGGAATCAAGGGTCACGCCGCAGCCAATGCCTGGCCGGGCATGCTCTTTGATAATGGGGAAGTTTCCGGCATTGGGTGGTTCCCTTACACTCTCCCGTAATTAAGTGGCTTGGTTATTTCCCGGTATTAAACCCCGGGGTGGGGAAAATAACCTCACCCCGGGGCTCATGTGAATAAAATCTATCAAGTAAGCAGAAGGGGCTTTGATGGACCCAGAACTACTGGTGGGAACAATAAGCAACATACTAATCTCGTCATCAATGTTTATATTGGCAGCACTGGGATTTGCTTTTATTTTTAACATGATGGGTATACTAAATCTTGCCCATGGCGCAATATACATGATTGGTGGCTATGTTACCTGGGAATTTGCGGTTGCATTCGGTCTTAATCCCTGGACAGCGCTATTAATATCGGCAGTAATATTTGCCCTGTTGGGAGTATTTCTTGAAAAGTATTGTTTCCGTCCCTTTATAGGTAATTTCGACTTCTCTGTGGTGGTGTGCGTTGCTATTTCGGTAATTCTGCAGCAGGGTGTAAATATCATGGTCGGGACCAGAATAATGTCGATACCAAGCCTAGCAGAAGGCATTTTCAAGGCTGGACTTATATCGGTTAGCTACGAGAGAATAGCAATTTTCATTACTGGCGGTATCCTCGCCGCGATAGTAATCTGGTTCGTATGGAAAACGAAATTGGGGCAGCAAATGCAGGCTGTTACCCAAAACCGGGAGGGAGCCTTATTGCAGGGGATTAATGTCAATAGGGTTTATGCTCTCGCCTGTGCCATCGGCTGTGGCCTGGCAGCAGTAGCCGGCAGTATGATGGGTGCTTTTACGAACCTCAACCCCTTTATGGGTGATGCCATGCTGCTGAAAGTAATAATACTGGTTATCGTAACTGGTGCTGGAAGCATCGGCGGCATCGTCATTGTGGGGGTGCTTCTGGGTATCATGAATGCCGTGTTACCCGTGCTGCTTAGCGGTGAGGTCGCTGAGGCAATGTATGTTGTGTTAGTGGTCGTGCTTCTTTTGTTCCGACCTCAGGGACTCTTTGGGCGTGAGTTCGCAATATAAGAAATATATATTGATATGAATACGAAACTTATTTCGGTAAAAAGTAAGAGAAAATTGACCGAGCCCTCTGTCTATGGTGGGCTGGTTATCATTCTAGCCCTGCTGCCGCTATTCATTGAGTCGCCTTATTTATTTCATATTTTTATCCTTACTTTCATATACGTTGTTGTCGCTGTTAGCTTTCGCACGATAGCTATTTCAGGTCAGTTTCCTCTGGCACATGCCGCTTTCATGGGCATTGGGGCTTACCTTGCCGGCATGGCATCAAAAGAGCTTGGCTGGCCACCCTGGCTTACCATCCCACTGGCGGCA
>CAYWAU010000015.1:0-19467 GCA_964456395.1 uncultured Dehalococcoidaceae bacterium | reverse complement strand
GGAAAGTAGTCACAGCGGAAGCGCACCTTTCTCTCCTCGCCGAAGAAGCGGCGGGAAAATTCATAGAGTGTCCCTTTGAGGTCAGCCATGGTAATGCCCTTATCCACGGCGATGCCGTCAATCTGGTGGAACATGGGCACGTGGGTGGCGTCACTGGCCTCATAGCGGTAGACCTTGCCCGGCTCAACGGCTCTTATCGGCGGTTCCAGGCTCTCCAGAGTCCTGGCGGTTACCGCCGTGGTGTGGGTATGCAGCAGCTGCTGTCTTTCGCCCTTTCCAGTATCAACCCAGGAGGTTGACATGGTGTCGCGGGCCGGGTGTTCGGCGGGAATGTTTAAAGCCTCAAAGTTATAATAGTCCCACTCCACGTCGGGTCCTTCGACAACCTGAAAGCCCATGGAGACGAATATTTGGCATATCTCATCAAGCGTTTGCGTTATGGGGTGCCGGTGCCCGACAGGGTAGGAGCGACCCGGCAGGCTGATATCAGCGGTTTCTTCTGTTGCCTGTGCCGCTAATTGTGCTTCGCGGAGAGCCTGCCCTTTTTGTCCGGCACTATCCTCCAGAAGGACTTTGGCCCGGTTGGCGGCGGCACCAACCGCCTTCCTCTCTTCTATGGGTAATGTCGCCAGGTTGCGCAGAATCTGGGTTAGGGGACTTTTTTTACCCAGGTAATGAACGCGCCAAGATTCCAGGTCCCTGGCATTGTCAATGCCTTCCAGCTGCTTTAACGCTTCTGACTTTATCTCTTCTATTTTCTCTGACATTTTTCCACTATATGAAAAATATCCCCTTCGGTTGCTGAAGGGGAGGGGGGAGTGTCTTTAAAAGCGGAATGGGCTAGTCCGGAGCTTTCCCTCCAGCTACAGTAACCAAGTTGCTAAAGCTTTCTGGCTCTCTGACGGCCATATCGGCCAGCATCTTGCGGTTTATCTCAATGCCTGACTTTTTCAAGCCGTCAATAAACTGACTGTAGGTGATTCCCTGGGCCCGGCAGGCGGCATTAACACGCAAAATCCAAAGTCGCCTCATATCGCCTTTTCGCTCGCGACGGTGGCTGTAGGCATAACTTAGAGACTTGAGCATTGATTCGGTAGCGCGTTTGATGAGTCTATGCTTGGTACCCCGGTGCCCCTTGGTCAGTGCTAATACCTTCTTATGTCGGCGGTGTGAGGTTACTCCTCTTTTAACTCTAGGCAAATGACAATCCCTCCCGTCTATTTAACCCCATAGGGTATCAGCCTCTTAATCCTGGTACGGTCACTGGGGTGCAGTTCTATTGTCTGGTCAAAAAGGCGCTTCACCCGCTTGGCTTTGCGGCGGCGCAAATGGCTTTTGGGTCCTTTAACCCGCATAATCTTGCCACTGCCGGTAATATGGAAGCGGCTCTTGGCTCCTTTATGAGTTTTCAGTTTCGGCATTCTGAGTTTCCTTTTCTTCTTCTTTTGCTTTTGCTTTGGAACTGGCCGGCGCCAGGATTATGTTCATCCGCCTCCCCTCCATTATCGGCTGTCTCTCCAGAGAGGCAACTTCACTCAGGGATTCCACCATTCTCTGCAGCACCTTCCAGCCCAGTTCAGGATGCGTGGCTTCACGCCCCCGGAACATCAACGTTACCTTAACCTTATCCCCATCAGTCAGCAGTTTCCTGGCTGTCTTGGCTTTAAACTCAAAATCATGAGTGCCAATTTTGGGTCGCAGTCGGACCTCCCTGAGTAATGAGACCTTCTGGCCCTTTCTGGACTGCTGTTCCTTCTTCGCCTGCTCGTATTTATACTTTCCGTAATCAAGAAGGCGGCAGACAGGAGGTACTGAAGTAGGCGACACCTCAACCAGATCCAGGTTGTGCTTTCTCGCCATCTCCCGTGCCTGAATCAAGGGCATAATCCCCAGCTGCTCCCCCTTCTCCCCCACCAGGCGAACCTCTCTGGCTATAATTCGCTCGTTGACACGAAGTTGCTTAACTATGTCCTTACTTACCTCCTCCAAGCACAGGTGTCCTACGAACAAAAACTATACCATATTCTTTAACAGGAATCAACTTTTTAGAGACTAAACAATATCACCTTCTATTTTACACCCTCTTGGCGATGTCTGCATTTATGGTTTCAAAGAAACTATCCAAGGGCTGGGCGGACATTTGTTCACCAGTGCGCAGGCGGATGGAAACGGAATTATCAGCTATCTCTTTATCACCGACGACGAGCATGTAGGGTATTTTATCAAGTTGCGCCTGCCTGATTTTAAGGTTTATCCTTTCGGAACGGTCATCAACCTCTGCCCGCACTCCCTTGCTTCTGAGCTCAGCCTGTAGCTTGCGAGCGTAGTCAAGGTGGCGGTCAGCTACGGGAATAACTCTTGCCTGGACAGGAGCCAGCCAAACCGGGAAAGCGCCTCCATAGTGTTCAATAAGTGAGGCCAGAAAGCGTTCCATGCTGCCCAGTACGGTGCGGTGTACCATGGCTACCATATGCTCCTGGCCGTCTTCGCCGATGTAAGTGACATCAAAGCGCTGCGGGAGGTTGAAATCAACCTGGACGGTTGGACCCTGCCAGGCTCTCCCCAGGGCATCTTCAATCTTGGTATCTATCTTGGGCCCGTAGAATACGCCCTCTCCCGGGTCTACATCATAGGCAATCCCGGAGCGAGCCAGGGCTCTCTGCAGGGTCTCGGTAGCCTCTTCCCAGGCCTCAAGAGCGCCAGTATATTTCTCGGGTCGGGTAGATAGCGAAACCTTATGTTTGGTAAAACCGAAGGTGTCCATCATAAAGCGGGTCAGCTCCAGAACCCCGATAACTTCCTCTTCCAGCTGGTCAAAGCGGCAGAAAATATGGGCGTCATCCTGGGTGAAGCCTCTGACGCGAGCCAGTCCGTGCAGCACCCCGGAGCGCTCGTAGCGGTAAACGGTACCCAGTTCCGCATAGCGTATCGGCAGCTCGCGGTAGCTGCGCAGCTTGGTCTTATACATCAGGATATGACCCAGGCAGTTCATTGGCTTGAGAATGTACTGCTGTCCCTCTACGTCCATGGGACTGTACAGGTAATCGCGGTAGAAGTCCCAGTGACCGCTGGTCTGCCATAAACCCGCTTTGGCGATATGAGGCGTATAGACAATGTCATAGCCGCGCCTGACATGCTCATCCCTCCAGAAGTCCTCAATAACGCGGCGTATCACCGCCCCTTTGGGGTGCCAGTGGACCAGACCCGGTCCAGCTTCCTCATGGATACTGAACAGGTCAAGCTCCCTGCCAAGTTTCCGGTGGTCACGCCTGGCGGCTTCATCAAGTCTTTTCAGGTGCTCGTCCAGAGCCTCGCTGGTGGCAAAGGCGACGCCGTATATCCGCTGCAGCATGGGGAGGTTTTCGTCACCCCGCCAGTAAGCACCGGCAATGCTGACCAGCTTGAAAGTCTTTATCTCCCCGGTGGCGTTAACATGGGGGCCGCGGCATAAATCAACAAAGGTTCCCTGTTGATATACGCCTACCTTCTCATCCGGAATTTCATCAATCAACTCCAGCTTGTAGGGCTGGGACGCAAAAAGCTGTCTGGCTTCTTCCTTGGTCAGCTCCTTCCGGGTAAAGGGCAGATTGGCGGCTATTATCTCGCTCATCTTCTTCTCAATGACGGGCAGGTCATCGGGCGTGAGCGGACGCGGCAAATCAAAGTCATAGTAGAATCCGTCTTCAATAGCCGGGCCGATGCCAAATTTGGCGTCAGGGAAGATGGACTGGACGGCTTCAGCCATGACATGAGTGGCTGAGTGACGCATTGTTTCTAGATTATCTTCGGTGTCCACAAGCCTTATTATATCAGCGACAGGCTACGAGTGCAATCGCCACGGAGGCGGATTAGCCCGGTTTGTCAGGTAGGCACCAGTGTGCTACATTAATATTAATGCCGCCAACCATAAAGAGGGTTTTCCCCATTCTGGGCCTGTCTATTTTTTCCAATGCGCTGGGTGTGGGTATTATAGCACCGCTCTTGCCCATTTATGCCGAGAATCTGGGTGCTACCGGCACATGGCTTGGCTTTATCATTGCCGGTTTTTCTATTTCCCGATTTATTATCATGCCTTTTGCTGGCAGGCTTTCTGACCGCAGGGGACGAAAGCAGATTATGGCTGTCGGTCTTATTGCTTTCGCCATAACCTCGTTTGGCTATGTATGGGCAAATAGTACGGTTGGCTTGTTGCTGGTTCGCTTCCTGCAGGGTATCGCGGCTGGCATGATATTGCCTATTGCTCAGGCCTATGTTGGTGATATTGCCCCGGAGGGTGAGGAGGGGAAATGGATGGGTTTTTTCAGTGCGGCATTTTTTACCGGCTTGGGTTGCGGGCCTCTGATGGGCGGTATCCTCGGCGAGCACCTGGGGATGAATGCCGCTTTCTGCGCTATGGGCGGTTTTAGCCTGCTGGCATTTCTGGGGGTCGCTCTTTTCCTCCCCGAAGTCAGCACGCGCCAGAAGACAGCAAGTCAAGGCTCATCATTTAAGGATATAGCCGCCAGCAAAGTAGTGCAGGGGATATTCAGTTTCCGACTTGGTTATGCCTCAGCCAGAGGTGCTTTCAGTACCTTTCTTCCCATCCTGGCCGGCATAAATCTTGGCTTGAGCCCGTCTTTAATCGGTGTATTGCTGGCAGTTAATGTCCTGGGGATGTCGGTGCTGCAAATACTCACTGGTGCTATCGCTGACAGATTCAACCGCAGAGCGCTGATAGTGCTGGGAAGTGCCATTAATCTTACTGCTTTGGCTGTGATACACTTCGCGGGTAATTTGTGGGTGTTATTGGTGCTCTGTGTAATTCTCGGCGTTGGTGGTGCCGTGGCGATGCCGGCGGCTTCGGTTCTGGCAATAAGCCAGGGCAGAAGATTTGGCATGGGCATTGTTATGGCCTCGTTAAATATGGCGCTCGCCATCGGTATGTCTGTAGGGCCAATCCTCGCCGGGGTAATAGCTGATACCTTAAGTGTTGGCTTCGTATTTTACTTCGCCTCCGCCGTGGTACTTATTGGCGCCATTATCTTCAGTCGGTTAACCCGCTGATATCGTGGAGACTGCCTCCTCGTCTTCAGGGGAGACGCCACCGTGCCCACTTATCTTTATCAGCCTCATTATTGTAGGCTAATTTAGGAGTTACTCCTCTGGCTATAGCCGCCGCCAGGACAGCCTTGGTAATATCACCAGCAACAAAGGGAATCGCTCCCATCGCAAGGAGACTGGTAAGTGTTGCCGGTTCTCCCTTCACCAGGTTGAGCCATAGACCCAGTTGAAGGAGTCCGGGACCATAGACCAGGATAAAGTTGGCGAAGAGCATGAGTCCCAGCATGCTCAGGAAGCTTCTTGACCTGACATATTTATCGGTGAGGTGACCTAAGAAAAGGGCTGCCAGTATAAAACCAACTATGTATCCGCCGGTGGGTCCGGCCAGGTAACCAATGCCGCCATTCCAGCCGGCAAACCAGGGAACCCCGGCAATCCCGAGTCCGGCGTAGACAGCCAGACTTATGCCCCCCCACCACCTTCCCAGAAGGATACCAGCCAGAAGCACGGCAAAGGTTTGCCCCGTTACCGGTACCGGACTCCAGGGGAGATAGACTCTGGTCTGGGCCAGAAGCCCGGTGAGTACCGCCATGCCAAGTGCCAAGGCTAACTTCTTAGGTATGCTTAGTTCATATCTCCACCGAAAGACATCATATTTGGTTTGGTTGATTCTAGCTGCTATCGCCACTTTTACCCCCTATGAATATTGATTTGTTATGCGCCCGCTTTTATATGTTTAAGGCAACCAAGGACTGATATGATTAAATGGGAACAGCATCGCATCCAGGCAAAAGAAGAGCGAACTGAACGGATATTTACTTTATTTACATAAAGTTATTATCGGCTTGGTTTTTCATTACCTATGATGGCAATTTCTATCTTCTGCCCGCATTTTGAGCAGGTTACGTTAAAGGTAATCGGCTGCTTCATTACCCGCTCGGCAACTGCGGTAACTACCGAGTCGACATTATCCAGGCGCCGGTCCAGCATGTCCAGACGCTTTATAATCTGCTCAATATCTGGCGTTGACTCTTCATCTGCCGGTGCCAGTTCATCGTTTTTTGCCAAGTCTTCAGTCCCCTGGGAAAGTATAGTCTGACCTATTATATGTCTCAGAGGGCAGTATGTCAAAGACTGGATATGATTTGAATTACCGGGATATCCAATCTATTCAGAAATATTTTCCCTGGAGACTGCTTGGTAACCTATCCACCAACAGTCTCCTTCTCCAGCACATAGGCTCTCCAGAACTCATCGGTCTGGGGGTCAATAAAGTAAATATAATTGCCTATTATTGTGCTATTTAGGGCGTGTGGTCCCTCGATAAATTCCCTTGTGTCTGGTCTGGTGTAGTTCTTTACTACCTGGAAGGACATGTGATGACCATCCTTATGAGCGTGTCTTATCAGGGTCCGGGCAAAGTTCTCGCACTCAAATAAGTCTTTCATATAGGGTAATTCGTCTGTCCCGTCAATATGAAGCCATTCTATTAGCTTATCTTCCGATTCAAGCTGTTTTAGCTCCGCTGGAACTTCTTTTTCTACTTCTACATACTTGACAACCGGTACTGCCTCAATAACCTTCTTCTCAACGAGTTTTTCTACCTCTTTAGTTATAGGTTTTTCTGTATAGTAGTTGACGTATTTCGTCATTGTCTGGACAACTATCTCAGGCACTGCGTTAATTTTGCTATAAACCAGGCCCCAGCAAAAAAAACCACCAGCCAAAGACAGTGCTAAGAACGTTATCAGTATCTTACTTGGTTTGCTCAGCTTGTTTATTTCGTACAGGTGTCATCACCACCTTTTAGGTCAATGAAATTCGCGGAGTTGGGCTGCCTTTCTAAAACTCAGTATATAGTTAGGGCTATAAATGGAGCATAAAAATTCCGTGAATTCTCTGTTAAAATATAATCTCTTTTATTTTGATATTGATTTATGAAAAATAGCGGGGTATAATCCTAACAACAGGCAGTAGTTATACTTTACATTAATCACTAAGGAGGGGAGTCAAATGCCTGAGGAAGCAGTTGGCAAGGTGAGTGACTTTTTTGCCCGACCGGTAGTAGCTGGTATTGAGATGATTGGGACTCTGAAGGTGGGGGACAAAATCCACATTACGGGACATACCACTGATATTGAAATGGTTATTGATTCAATGCAGATTAACAATGCCGATGTTACCGAAGCCAAGCCAGGAGATTCAGTGGGAATCAAGGTCCCGGACCGGGTGAGGAGGGGCGATACCGTCTACAAGGTCATTGACTAAAAAGGTCTCATCACCAAGCTAATTCTGAGGACAGACCTGTTGTCTTTCTCTTTGCACTCCTGTTCAAGCCTGTATTACCGGGAGTCTCGGGATTGGTTCCGAGACCCGTGTTTGAGGCTGTTCACGGCAATTGAACCATACGTCGCTAAGTGCCCTGGCTGTTCCTGTACCTAGCCTATGGACTTTACCAGGTTGGCCATCTCAATGGCGCTCACCGCCGCCTCAAAGCCTTTGTTGCCCTCCTTGGTTCCCGACCGTTCTATAGCCTGCTCCAGGGTGTCAGTGGTGATAACACCGTAAATAACAGGCACCCCGGTGTCCAGGTTAACCTTGGCAATACCCTTGGTAACCTCACCCGCGATATAGTCGAAGTGAGGGGTGCCGCCGCGAATGACGGCTCCCAGGCAGATAACAGCATCATACTTCTTCGTCTGGGCTAATTTCTGGGCAATCAGTGGCATCTCAAAGGAACCGGGTGTCCAGGCGACTTCAATATCCTCTTCATTAACGCCGTGGCGAAGCAGGGCGTCCTGTGCTCCCTCAAGTAGCTTCTTACTGAAGAACTCGTTAAAACGTGAGACAACCAGCCCGAACTTCAGCCCCTTCCCCAGTAACATACCCTCAAAACGCTTGCTCATTATTACTTTATCTCCTTAGTCTTATTTTATGCATCGTTGGCGCCTGATGCTTTTAAGACGTGCCTCTTTTTTTTGCAGTTATATTTTAGTCATCGGTGTCGTCTGACACTTTCAAGAGATGGCCCATTTTTTTCTGCTTTGTCTTGAGGTAGCGGCGGTTATACGGATTTGGCGAGGTAATAACAGGTACTATTTCCGTCACTTTTAACCCGTAGCTTTCCAGGCCAATTACCTTTTTGGGATTGTTGGTAAGCAATCTGATATTGTGTAAGCCCAGTTCCGCCAGGATTTGGGCACCGATGCCGTAGTCACGAAGGTCGGGGTCAAAGCCCAGGGACAGGTTAGCTTCCACGGTATCCAGGCCCGCATCCTGAAGGGCATAAGCACGAATCTTGTTATGGATGCCGATGCCCCGTCCTTCCTGTCTCATATAGAGAAGAACACCCCGGCCATCTTCAGCGATGCTCTTCATAGCCATTCTGATCTGCTCACCGCAGTCACAGCGCAGGCTGCCGAATACCTCACCGGTAAGGCACTGGCTGTGCACCCGGACCAGCACCGGTTCATCAGTAGCCACGTCTCCCATCACCAGAGCCAGATGTTCATCAGGGTCGGTATCGCTTTTGTAGGCGCTAACCGTGAACTCACCGTGAGGTGTCGGTAGCTTAGCCTCGGCTACCCGGTGTACCAGTTTTTCGTGGCGGTAGCGGTAGGCGATAAGGTCAGCCACGCTTATGATTTTAAGGTCAAACCTCTCAGAAATTACCTCCAGTTGGGGCAGACGTGCCATAGTGCCATCCTCATTCATAATCTCACAGAGGACACCGGCCGGATAGAGGCCGGACAGTCTGGCCAGGTCAACCGTGGCCTCAGTTTGCCCGGCTCGCACCAGGACACCGCCATCCCTGGCACGCAAGGGGAACATATGCCCCGGCATCAGCAGGTCGTCGGGCTTGGTCTTTGGGTCAATGATTGTTTTGACCGTTCTGGCTCTGTCCGCCGCCGAAATACCGGTGCTTGTCCCGTGTTTAGCCTCAACTGATACCGTGAAGGCGGTGGTATACTTGGAGGTATTATCCCTTACCATCATGGGAATACGCAGTTCTTCCAGCCGTTCTCCGGTAACAGGCATAAAAATCAATCCCCGTCCATGAACTGCCAAAAAGTTGATGGCTTCGGGGGTAACTTTCTCCGCTATCATGACCAGGTCGCCTTCGTTCTCCCTGTCCTCATCATCAACGACAATGACGAACTTGCCTGCCTTTATATCTTCAATGGCTTCAGGAATAGTTGCTAGACCCACACTTATCCCTCCTCACTAAAAGAATAGATTAGCTCACTAAAAAGCCGTGCTCCTGCAGAAAATCAGCGGTTATGCCAGTACGTTGAGGCTGGCTTAACTGTTCCACGTATTTGGCAATAATATCCACTTCAAGGTTAACCAGGTCACCCGTCTTTTTGCTACCCAGAATGGTGTGCTGGCGGGTATAATCAACAATAGATATCCAGAAAGAGTCGGTGTCTCTGCTGGCCACCGTCAGGCTCACTCCGTCAACGGCGATAAAGCCCTTGGGTACGATGAAGCGCATCAACTCGGGGGAGGCTTCAAATCTCATCAGCACTGCCCCACCCTCCGCTGTGACCGAGGCTATCCTGCCGGTGTCATCCACATGCCCCTGTACCAGATGCCCGCCTACCTCCCCACCCAGAGCCAGTGGTCTTTCCAGATTAACCGTGTCCCCGGTGCGGAGCCGTCCCAGATTGGTGAGCCGCAGCGTTTCGGGCATAACGTCAACGGAGAAGGATTTGCCGTTAAAATCGGTTACCGTCAGGCAAACTCCATTGACGGCGATACTGCCGCCGGACTGCATCCCCTTGAGGACCTGGCTGGCGGCAATAACCAGACTTCCGGCTGGTACAGAAGCAATGCTGCCAACCTCTTGCACAATACCAGTAAACACGCCTTACCTCTTAATCAAACAGTTCTGACTACTGTCATTCTAGCACCTGCCTTATGACAAGTGCAATATAGTTAGACCAGCAGCTACGGTTCTGGTAGCTACCTGATGCTGTAGGCTACCTGCACGGTGAGCACTATTTCGGTCTCTCCCGGACTTATGGACGGTGGGGCTGCCGGTGCCGGCATTGGAGCCGCTTCGGCGAAGGATATCCGCGGTATTGGAATAGCACCAACGCTCTCACTGATATAGGTCGGAGCACCCAGCTTGACCCCGGCGGAATCGGCTAACTGCCCTGCCTTGACTTCAGCATCGGCCATTGCCTTTTCCCTGGCCTCCTTGTGGTAGCGAGTCGGGTCATCCACCGTGAAACTTATACTATCTATTCTGATGTAGTCACTACCCGCCCTGGCGACAGCATCAATGATAGTCCCGATGGCTTCCACATCCCTGACCTTGGCTGTCACCATGTTGTGCACACGGTAGCCGATGAGCACCTCCTCTTCTCTCTCTGGTACCCATCTTCTCACTGGGTAAATGCTGAAGTGCTGGGTCTTGATATCCTTGTCGGCAACACCATGAGAATCAAGCTCCCCGACGACGGCATCCATGGCCGCGGAGGCTCCACTCTGCGCCTGAGCCACGGTGTCTGCCTGGGCTTCCACGCCCAGACTCAGGATAGCCACATCAGGGACAACCGTAACTTTGCCTTCCCCGGTTACCCAGATTCCGGTATTTTGGCTGGTAATAGGGCCGGTGGAGGGCGCCCGGGGAATCGGGGAGGTGAAGCCTTCACAGCCAACCGCACTGAGAGCAACAATAATCAGCGCCAAACAGACAGCCAGCCACAATATACGTTTCATATCAACCACCTCCAGAATAACGCATCTTCCCCTGATTTGAGTATATCCAAAGCTATGGATGAAATCAAGCTGGCTTTACCTGCGGAAGGTCTTCCTGGTGACTTTACATAACTGCACCAGGATAAGCATAAAGGAGACTTCGTTGGTAAAAATACCAGCTGATGCTGGTTGTGAATTTTATTTAAAAATACTTCCGTTTAAAGTAAAAAGCTACGTTTACCAGGCTGATAAGCACCGGTACCTCTACAAGAGGCCCAATGACTGCGGCGAATGCCTGTCCTGAGCCGATGCCGAATATGGCTACAGCTACGGCTATGGCAAGCTCAAAGTTGTTGCTGGCGGCAGTGAAGGCGATTGTTGTTGTCTTGGAATAGTCAGCCCCTATTTTCTTGCCCATGTAGAAGGAAACAAGGAACATGACGACGAAGTAGATTAGTAGCGGAATGGCGATACGAACCACGTCCAGCGGTAATTGAACAATTACCTCACCTTTAAGGGAAAACATTACCACAATAGTAAAGAGGAGCGCCGCAAGTGTGATGGGGCTAATCCTGGGGATGAACTTGCTTTCGTACCACTCGCGCCCTTTGGTTTTTATGAGCGCAAAGCGGGTGAGCATACCGCCGAAGAAGGGGATACCTAGATAGATGAATACGCTCTTGGCTATCTCCGCCACGGTGACCTCAACAAGAGAGCCCTCCAGGCCAAACCAGCGGGGTAATATAGTGATAAAGATGTAGGCGTAGACCGAGTAAAATATTATCTGGAAGACGGAGTTGAAGGCCACCAGTCCAGCGGCATACTCTCTATCCCCGCTGGCCAGTTCATTCCAGACGATGACCATGGCGATACACCGCGCCAGCCCGATCATAATCAGGCCCACCATATAATCAGGATATGGCCAGATGAAGCCGAGGAATAGTATGGCGAGCAAGAACATGAGCACCGGGCCAATAACCCAGTTCTGTACCAGCGACAGCGCCAGCACCCGCCAGTTGCGGAACACCGGCCCCATCTCCTCGTACCTTACCTTGGCCAGCGGCGGGTACATCATCAGGATTAGTCCTATGGCGATAGGAATGGACGTGGTATCCACCTGGAAGAAGCCAATAAAGTCAGCGACTCCGGGAACAAAATACCCCAGGCCTACCCCGAAGCCCATCGCCAGGAAAATCCAGAGTGTCAGGAAACGGTCCAGCAAGGAAAGTCTGCCGGCTATGGTGCCTGGTTTATTCACGTTTTGGCTCCCTTGCCTCTATCTGGCAGCCCGGGCCTGTCCGCTGGGCGTGTTTCAGCCTTGCGTGGTCTTTTTCCAGCAATTCATTGCTGATAGCGGCTTCTTTGAGTAGCCTGGCCAGAGAGCGTGCGTATTGGTTGGCAGTCTCCCAGTCTATGGAATAGACTATCCAGAGTCCGTCCCGCCTGGCTTTTAAGAAACCGGCGTCCTGGAGGATGCCGAGATTGCGGGAAGCCCTGGTCTGGGAGATGTCCAGGGCTTGCATGACCTCACAGACACAGCATTCCCTCTCCAGTAAAACGTTAATAATCCTGAGCCTGGTCTCATCGGAGAGAGCCTTCATCGCTTTGATTAATTGTTGCATAGTGCCCCCCTCCAATAAGAATTATAAGCAAATATGCGCATATCCACATATATTTTACCATTTTTAGGAACACGCTTCAACTGCTGCGTTTATCAGTAGGAGATTGTTTAGCAACATATTCCCAAGCTCCCTTTTTTCTATGTTATCTATTCCCACCCTGCCGCCCTCGCAGCATCTAGGGCTTATCCCGTTAATATTCCCCACCTAGGTTTCCCCCTTTGTAAAAGGGGGACTGAGGGGGATTTTGTGTAGTTTAGACTCCTCTTTATATTATTCCTCTTCCCCTCCCAAAAGTCTTGGTCTCCATGGCATCATAAATGCTATAATTTAGTTGATGGATATCCTCGCTGAGCTTAATCCCGCCCAGAAAGAAGCCGTGGAGGCTATTGAGGGGCCGGTGCTCATTCTGGCCGGTCCCGGCAGCGGCAAGACCCGGGTTATCACCCATCGCGTCGCTTACCTTGTCAGGGTCTGCGGAGTCAATCCCCGCCGCATCATGGCGGTTACCTTCACCAATAAAGCCGCCCGGGCAATGGAGGAACGGTTGAATAAGCTGGTCAGCGGCTCGGTCAGGGACCTGACTTTGGGCACCTTTCACGCCATCTGCGCCCGCATCCTGCGCCGTGACGGCAAAGCCATCGGCGTTGACTCCAAATTTGTCATCTATGATGACGACGACCAGATAAGTCTGCTCAAGCGGAGCCTTCAGGAAGTGGGACTTGACCCCAAGCAGTATGCCCCGCGGGCGATGCAGTCGGCCATCACTGCCGCCAAGAGCCGGATGCTGACGCCGGCCGACTATCTCCAGCACAGCCGCAGCTACTTTGAAGAGGTGGTGCAGCGGGTCTACGAGCGCTACCAGAAGCTGTTAACCGAGAGCAGCGCCCTGGACTTTGACGATTTGCTGATGAAGGCGGTGCACCTCTTCCGCCAGAGTCCGGAGCTTTTAGCCAGGTACCAGTCGCGGTACCTGCACCTTCAGGTGGACGAGTTTCAGGATACCAATCTTGTCCAGTATGAACTGGTGAAGCAGCTGGCGGGGAAATACCGCAATATCTGCGTGGTTGGCGACCCCGACCAGTCGATTTACTCATGGCGGTCGGCTGACCTGCGCAATATCCTTAACTTTGAGAAGGACTATCCCGAGGCTAAGGTGGTGCTGCTGGAGCAGAGCTATCGCTCCACCAAGTTGATTCTGGAGGCAGCTTCATATGTAATCTCAGCCAATCAGCAGCGCAAACCGAAAAACCTGTGGACGGACAACGAGCCGGGGTTGCCCGCGGCGGTGGTTGAGACCTACACCGAGCAGGAAGAAGCACAGTTCGTCGTCAGCGAAATTGATAACCTGGTAAGACAGGGAGAGGCTGAGCCGGGCGACTGTGCGGTGATGTATCGCACCAATGCCCAGTCGAGAGTCCTTGAGGAGGCTTTTATTCGCTACGGGACGCCCTATAAGCTGGTGGCGGGCACCCGTTTTTATGAGCGGCGGGAGGTCAAGGATATTATTGCCTATCTCCGGCTCATCCAGAACTCCTACGATAGTGTCAGCCTGCTGCGGATAATCAATGTCCCTCAGCGCGGCATCGGGCAGCACAGCCTTGATGAACTCAGGCAGTGGGCGGGTTCTCAGGGCGTCCCCGAGTACCGGGCATTGCAGCTTCTGGCCAGGTCGAAAGAGACTGAAACCGACCTGCCGTTCAGTTCGCGTACCATAAAGGCACTGGCCGGATTTGCCGGCATGATGGAGGGGTTAATGGCTCGCAGCCGGGAACTGAATCTGCTTGATTTGTTTGACCTGATAGTGGAAAGCTCCGGCTACAGGCGTTATTTATCCGGTCTGGTGGACGGAGAAGAACGCTGGGAGAATATCCTGGAACTGCGGACGGTAGCGCAGGGATATGGCGAATTGAAGCCGGCGGAAGGCCTCGCCGCCTTTCTGGAAGGTGTGGCGCTGGTATCTGATGTTGACTCGCTTGAGGAAGGCGTTGCCGCCGTAACCCTGATTACCCTGCACCAGGCCAAGGGACTGGAATTCCCGGTGGTGTTTATTGTCGGCATGGAGGACGGCATCCTGCCCCATTTTAAGTCGATTGACGACCCGGAGCAGCTTGAGGAGGAGAGGCGACTGTGCTATGTCGGCATCACCAGAGCCAAGAAGCGGGTATACCTGGTGCGTGCCTTTCGTCGCAGCCTGATGGGCAGCAGCGCCGTCAACCGGCCATCGCGCTTCTTGCAGGATATACCGCCGCATCTGGTCTCAGGCGGTAGTTTGTGGGAGGGTGAGGCAAGCCAGATAGCCGAGCCGGTATCTTCATGGAACAGAGGCACTTCGGTACGGTATGACGCTCCCGAGCTGAAACCGGGCGACCACGTTCTCCATGAGCAGTTCGGCGAGGGCATCGTGGTGAGCAGCAAGGCAGTCAAGAATGACGCTGAGGTGGTGGTGGCTTTTGACGGCGTCGGGGTAAAAAGGCTTTTGCTGAGCTTTGCGAAGCTGGAGAAGGTGTAGATTTGTTATCTTTTCCCACCCTGCCGCCCTCGCATCATCCGGGGCTTATCCCTTAGTTTTTATCCCCCCACCCCCCAATAATGAGGTTTCCGGGGTCTGGTAAACAGAAAGGCTGTGAGCAATAAGCACCCACAGCCTTTACGGTCTCGGAAGATTTATCCTTTTTAAAAGTATCTCTTCAATTTATCCATCATACCTTTTATCTATCATACCTTTCGGTTAGTATTCTATAATTTATGTGATTGCTTACTGGTATTCTTGTTCATCAGGTTATGGCGGGCGTCAGAAGTCCTGTCCCGGCAAAAGGATGCGGTGTAACCCGCAACACCGGCAGCGCTCATACTGGCGGGGGACTTTGTAAAGCCCTTTCCGGCCACAGCACGGACAGGTGACCAGTCTTATTCCGTTGCCGTTTCCCCGCTTGCCATTGTGTCCGTTGGTTATTCCGTTAGCAGCCACGTTAATCAGTCCCGCATTAGACTCTTACCAATTATCTTTACCGAGCACCGTATCCTCACTGCTCCTTATTGCTACCGGTCCGATTGCTCTCTCGGGAAGGACAAACCCCCGGAACCTTTAGTGAAGTAGAGTCTGTGTTGGTGCCTGGGCCGGTACTGCCGCCGGAGTCGTTGTCTGGCGTCGATGACTGAATAGCGGACGGCGCAGGAAGGAGGGGACATCCATTTCTTCTTCAGTCTTCAAGCCTTTAAGGAGTTGTGTGAGTTCGTCCTCCTTTTCAATTCCGTTTGGCCCCAGCTTGGCGGTGAACCCTGTGGTAATTAAGGTAATCCTTACCTCATTATCCATAGCCGGTTCATTGGCGACGCCGAAAATGATGTTGGCGTCTGGGTCAACAGCCTGCCTGATAACATCAGCGGCTTGGTTGACTTCGAACAGGGTGAGGCTGCTGCCGCCAACAATGTTAAACAGAACGGCCTTGGAACCCTCGATGGAGACATCCAGCAGCGGACTGGCCAGCGCTTCTTTGGCGGCATCGGTAGCCCGGTTTTGCCCGGAACCTCTGCCTATAGACATCCAGGCCGGACCGGCATCCTTCATCACTGCCTTGACATCGGCAAAGTCAAGATTAATCATGCCAGGGGTAGTGATGACTTCGGCGATAGCCTGCACACCGTGTCTCAGCACATCGTCGGCTAGTCTGAAAGCGCTGTCCACACCTGTCTTCTGGTCACAGAGAGCCAGCAGGCGGTCATTGGGAATAATAATGAGGGTATCGACTTTATCTAATAAGTTGCTGATACCTTCATCGGCTACCTCGCAGCGATGGGCACCTTCAAAGCTGAATGGTTTGGTGACCACGGCGATGGTGAGAGCACCGCTATGTTTGGCTGTTTCGGCGATGACAGGAGCTGCCCCGGTACCGGTACCACCACCCATACCGGCGGTGATAAATACCATATCAGCCCCGGTAACGAGATCCTTGAGTTCGTCGCGGCTTTCCTCGGCTGCCTTCATTCCCGCATTGTGGTCACCACCTACACCTAGTCCCTTCGTCAGCTTCGCCCCGAGTTGTATGCAGTGCGGGGCTTCGCAAATGGCCAGGGCTTGGGCATCGGTATTCATGGCGATAAATTCTACGCTCTGAATATTCTCTCTGACCATGCGGGTTACGGCATTGCAGCCGCCACCACCTAACCCGATAACCTTGATTTTGGCTGGATTAGCCACAAAACTTGTTCTTGCCATCTCCTCCTCCTTTCACTAGTGCTTAAAATAAATCCCCCGTTTTCCGCAAATCCTAGCGGAACAACTTTCTGAGCTGGAAGGCTAAGTGGTGCAGGGCACCACCAAATATGCCAGACTTCCAGTTTCTCTTGCTGTCATGTCTTGTCCCCCAGAGCAGGAGGCCAACACTGGTGGCATATGCCGGGTCTTGCAGCACATCAGCAATGCCATATACATCGGTAGGCGCGCCTACCCTTACCGGTAGTCGGAGTATATCGCGCCCCAGGGCAGCTATACCGGCAAGGTTAGCAGTGCCGCCGGTGAGTACCAGTCCGGCCGGGACCAGTGTTTCGTATTCTGAGTTTGGCATTTCCAGCAGGATGAGCTTCAAGACTTCTTCAACTCGAGCCCTGATAATGTCACACAAATCCTGGTAGGAGACGCCATGTCCATCCTGTGATATGGCCGGTGAGGTATCTACCTTGCCTTCATAGACCGGCATAACGCTGCCGTACTTTTTCTTCATCTCTTCGGCGATATCGAAAGGTAGTCCCAGGCCAATAGCCACGTCCCGGGTAAGTTGATAACCGGCTACCGGCAGGATGGAAGTATGCCAGATGCTGCCCTCTCTGAAGACGGCGACATCTGTAGTCCCGCCGCCGATGTCAGCCAGTATAACGCCTACCTGCTTTTCGTCCTCGGTAAGTATTGCCTCACTGCTGGCCAGGGGCTCAAGGATGAGGTCCTCAATTTCTATCCCGATACTGCGGATGCACTTTATCAGGTTCTGAATGGAGGTTACGGCAGCCGTAATGATATGCGTCTCCACGTCAAGTCGGAAACCGTGCATTCCCACCGGATTCTTGACCCCAGCCTGCCCATCCACAGCGTAGCCGCGGGGGATAACATGAAGCAGCTTTCTGTCACCGGCTGTCTTCACGCTCTGGGCAGAGGCAAGGACACGCTTCAGGTCGTCGGGACGCACCACGCGGTCGTTACGAGTAATAGCAACTACGCCGCGGTTGTTCATTGAGGAGACATGTCTCCCGGTAACACCGACATAAGCCGATTCCACCTTGTAGTTGCTGGCTTGTTCTGCCTTTCTCACTGAATCACGAATTGACTCTCTGGCTTCATTGATGTTTACCACCAGGCCCTTGTGCAGTCCTTTGGATGGGGAAATACCCACACCCACAACGCGCGGGCTGTCACCATCGCTGACATCTGCCAGTATGGTGCATATCTTGGTAGTACCAACATCAATGGAAGCTACAACATTCCGCTTTTTCATCTGCCCTCCTTCTTAACTGGATTTTGACTCCGCTTTGTTGTTGCCCAGTTGTTACATTTTATTAGTAACCTCCTTGTTAGAGTCTCCCGGTAATCTAGGCCGCTAAAAAGACCATTCTGATTTTCTTCATTAAAGCCGGCCTTCGCCACCCCCTGGACTTGGCTAT
This sequence comes from uncultured Dehalococcoidaceae bacterium, assembly GCA_964456395.1. Classification (GTDB taxonomy): domain Bacteria; phylum Chloroflexota; class Dehalococcoidia; order Dehalococcoidales; family RBG-16-60-22; genus CAYWAU01. The sequence continues at coordinate 1,447 of CAYWAU010000015.1, read as the reverse complement.
GGTTACGAAGGCGTGGTCCTCAGTAGTGGCATAGCAATCACCTTGGGTAGTGATGCGCTCAGCCGCTCTTAATTTGGCGCTGCGACTGCGCAGATTAAGGTCAATCTCCATTGCGGAGGGAGTAATGACCTTCTTATTTATCAACCTCAGGCGAGGTACGTGATTACAAACGCAGATTGGGGTACCAGGAGGGCAGATGCATCTCTTGGCTTCTCTTTGCATCAGCTGCTTGACAATTCTGTCTTCGAGGGAGTGATAACTGATGACCACCAGCCTGCCATCAAAGCCGAGCAGGTCAATCGCCTGTCTCAGGGCTGTTTCCAGGTACTCAAGCTCATGGTTAACCGCTATTCGCAGTGCCTGGAAGGTTTTGGTAGCCGGGTGGAGCTTGCCTCTTCTGCCGACAGACTGCTCTATGAGGCGAGCTAGCTGGCGGGTGGTTTCTATCGGGCGTTCCTTCACGATACGGCTGGCGATTCGGTGGCTGTAGATTTCCTCGCCATATGTTCTTATGATGTGAGCTAATTTCGCCTCCGAGGTCGTATTAACAATATCGGCGGCAGTAACCTTCTGATGGGGATTGAATCGCATATCCAGGGGTGCGTCATACTGAAAGCTGAAACCACGGCCGTTTCCGTTAAGCTGGAGTGAGGAGAGTCCCAGGTCGAACAGGATACCATGCACCGGGAAGAAGTCGTATTTGATGCAGATGGACTGTAAATTAACGAAGTTATCATTAACCAGGAGGGTTGAATCTTTGTAGTGTTGGAGCCTTTCCTGCGCTACTTCAATAGCGTTTGGGTCGGCATCAATGCCCAGCAACTGACCGCCGGGTGAACTGTGGTCCAGAATAGCGGCGGCATGTCCGCCACCACCAAGCGTGCAGTCAATGTAACGTCCACCTGGCTGAACGGCTAGTGCCCTGAGCGTTTCTGACAGCAGAACCGGAGTGTGACTGGAGGCTGACCTATGTGCAATCATCAGCGATTCTCCAGACTTTCTATTATCTGCCAGGACTGTTCCTGGCTAATACTCTTCTCTTCCTCCCAAAGAATTTTGTTCCATATCTCAAGATAGGTGTTAGCTCCGGCGACAACTGCCTCATCCACGATCTCGGCATGTCCTCGCAGTGGTGCCGGGATAGCAATCCGGCCCTGCCCGTCGAGCTTGGTACTGAAGGCAGTGGCGAAGATAGCCCGGCTCAGCTTTCTCATTTTGCTGCGTGTTAAAGAACTGTCGGTGAGTGTGGTGGCCAATTTTCGCCATTCCGGTAATGTGTAAGCGGTGATGCACTTCTCCGCTCCTGGGGTCAGTACCACTCCGTCCTTCAGGGCGTTTCTAAATCGGGGCGGGATGGGTACCCTGCCTTTTTCATCAACCTTGTAGTCAAATTCGCCGTAAAACATAAAAATACTCTTTTACCCTATTTCCCCACATTTCCCCACAT
>CAYWAU010000014.1:0-19561 GCA_964456395.1 uncultured Dehalococcoidaceae bacterium | reverse complement strand
CAAGGAGAAGGTCACTAAAGGCTTTGAATTATCCCTGAGGACCGGCATGGACATATTGGTGGCCATGACCAGCGTCCTCGTAAAGACGGGGAATGATTTTGACAGACTTTCCCAGAACAGTAAAGTATCCAAACACCTTACGCATCCCGGTGAGCTTTTCCGGCTTTCACGGGCGTTCCTGCAGAGCAAACTTGAGAACAGGAGCATGTTGCCCAAAGACCTGTGGCCGGTTAAAGCTCTTATCGGCTGGGGAATTGACACCAGCGTTTATCGGGACCTGGTATACAAATACTGGGGTGCCTACCCTTATGAATTCCACGCATGTACAGAGGCAGGTATAATAGCCGTCCAGAACTGGAGTCGGCGGGGTATGACTTTCATTCCCCACTCCAACTTCTTTGAGTTTATCCCTGAGATTGAGTGGCTAAAAAGCAAGAGAGACGTCTTTTATGAGCCCCGTACCGTTCTCCTTTCCGGAGTTCAGCCCGGTCAGCGCTATGAACTTGTAGTTACCGGCTTCTACGGCATGCCTTTCATCCGGTACCGGCTGGGACATCTCATTCGCATTATGGCATTGGAAGACGGGGAGGCACAGGTTCACCTGCCGCAAATGGTCTTTGAGACCAGAGCCGATGACCTGATTGACATCGCCGGTTTCACCAGGGTGAGCGAGAAGACTGTTACGCAGGCAATTGCCAGCACCGGGATTGATTATGAAGACTGGTCAATTCGCAAGGAAATCAAGCAGGGAAAGCCAGCCCTTCACCTCTATATTGAGCTCAATAATGGCTACCAACTGGCAGACCTCGCCTCAATTCTGCACGGCGAGTTGATGAAGGCAGACCCGGGTTATCACGACCTGGCAGTCATGATGGAGGTACAGCCGCTTGAGGTTACGGTGCTCAGCCCTGGAACCTTCAAGAATTACTATCGGGAAAGGCAGGAAAACGGCTCAGAACTGGCGCAGAGAAGACCCCCGAGAATGAACGCATCTGATGATATTATTCGGGAACTCATCAGTGTGGGAAGCAGGCAACCGGTACCGGTTGCCTAGTGCCGTTTTACTTCAGGGTGATATGAGTATGGATTTAAGGAGCCAAATTTGAATACATATCTGCTTATCCCCTTAATTGAATTGGTATTTTGCGTCGCCCTGCTGGTAGTCCTGATATTCAACGGGCGGCGTCATATTGCCAGGAGACCTTTCGCACTGTTCCTTTTCTTCATGGCTCTATGGGGCTTCTTTATATTCATGATGCGCTCCAGCTCCAATATGTCGGACGCATTATTCTGGGAAAAATTTGTCCTCGGGTCGATATTGAGCGCTGCCATATTCTTCTATCGGTTTACCATTGCCCTTACCGGTATGAGACCTAAAAGACAAGTCCTGTACCCGCTTTATATCTCCTATTTAGCTGTTCTGGGGCTAATTCCAACGGGGCTTGTCGTCAACGGTATGCAGATGATGTGGTACGGCAAAGCCCCTGTTATCGGTCCCCTTTTCTTCCCCTACGCTCTATGTGCCTACATACCCATCCTGCTCAGCGCCGGAATGCTGATAAAACATTGCCGGAAGTCCCGAATTATTGATGACAGAATCCGCGACCAGTATATCATCGCTGGCATTGCGGCACTGTTTGTCGGAGCCACCACTGACTACCTGCCGGCTCTGGGTATAAACATGTACCCTCTCGGCATCATAGGCAATATCCTGTTCTGCCTGGTAGCTACTATTGCTATGTTGCGGTATGACCTCATGGAAATGAAGGTGGTGCTAAGGAAAGGGGCAACCTATTCGCTGACAAGCCTGCTGATTTTCGGTATATTTGGTAGCCTCATCTTCCTGCTCAGTCACTTTTTTCATGATTTGATGAGCCCCGTCTCTCTGACGATAACCATTGTGGCTGTCTTTATTGCCGCTTCGATATTCCAACCAGTTCTATCAAGGTTGCAGCATACGGTGGACAGATGGTTTTTCCGCGAAAGGTATGACCATATTCAAACCCTGAGACGATTTACTCAGGAAACAAAAGGTGACCTTGACCTGGAGCAGCTAGCTTCATCGCTGGTTACGGCGGTGGCTAACGGCATGCAAAGCCATGGTGTTTATCTCCTGTTGCCATCACCGGCAACCGGCAACTACTCGACCTACTCATACTGTGGACAGAAGAGCCAGGGACGCCTGTTTTTTTCAGCCAACAGTCCGCTGGTAGCTACCATGAAACAGCAGGATAATGCTGTTGATAACAATGATATTGATATCATTCCATCGCTTATCAGCCTGACTGAAAGCGACAGACAAACACTGGGGAAGAATAATATAGAGCTTCTGGTGGCCCTGAAGAATGACGGGAACCTGGCTGGTATGCTGCTGCTCAGTAACAAGGTTTCCCATGAACCCTATTCAAATGAAGAGAGGCGGCTTTTGCAGATGGTTTCCGCCGACGTGGCGGTAAATATTGAGAATGCCAACCTTTATGAGGGCATAAAGCGAAAGCACAGTGAATTACAGAAGGCGATGGACGGTGTTATCCATGCCGTATCTTTGGTGGTTGAAACCAGAGACCCCTACACGGCCGGTCATCAGCGGCGAGTAGCCGAGCTGGCGCGAGCCATTGCCAGGGAGATGGGCCTTTCCGAGTGGCGGACAATGGGGATTCATGTTGCCGGCCTTCTCCATGATGTTGGCAAGGTGGCGGTGCCGACCGAGATTCTCAGCAAGCCCGGTAAAATAAACGAGTATGAATTCAGCATAATCAAGAACCACTGTCAGGTCGGCTATGAAATCCTGCAGAGGATAGACTTTCCCTGGCCGATCACCGAGGCTGTTCTCCAGCACCATGAAAGGTTAGACGGGTCAGGCTATCCTCAAGGTCTCGCTGGAGAAGACATCGTCATGGAAGCCCGGATTCTGGGCGTGGCTGATGTTGTTGAAGCCATGTCATCCCACCGACCCTACCGGCCGGCTCTCGGCTTGGAATCTGCCCTGCGGGAAATCTCTCAGGCAAGAGGTGTTCTCTATGATTCTGAAGTGGTGGACGCCTGCCTGAGGATTCTAAAGCAGAATGAGCCCGAGTTCGACCGCTTGATGGCGGCGGCTGCTGATCACGAGCGGGCATTAGCAACCGTGTAGGGTAAACAGTAAAAGGAGGACTGCCCTGCCCCGGGCAGGTGAGCCATCATAAAAAAATGGAAAAAGGAGGGAAAAAGAGATGAAAAGGAGAATACTATTTATCAGCCTGGTACTGGTCCTGATGCTGACGGCACTGGTACCGGCCACAGCTTTAGCCGATAGTGGCCGGCGTGTGCAAACCGGGAATTTTACCGGTTCCGGACTAATCTATGTGACCTATATGCCTGACCCCGTCATAAAAGGAAAGGTCTGGAGTTACCAGGGCGAGGTTGTGGAGGGGTTCCTGTCCCAGTGCGACTGGGACTTGCTGGAGGGCACTGTCTTCTACTCTGACCATGATTCTGTGGTGCGGGTGGATGATGAAGGAAATGCCAGGGGTTTGATGAGGGGCACCTTTTCCCTTATCCGGCCCGATGGCACCGGCACCCTGGAAGGCACCTTTGCGGGAAGAATCCAGGGCAATCTGTTCACCGGTGAAATTTCCGATACCGGAACCTGGAGAAGTACCGGCGGTAACGGAGTCTTTAAGGGCTTAAAAACGTGGGGAAAGTGGTCGGCTGACCTCAGCTTTGGCCCCATCCCGGGCACGGATATATACACCCTCGTCGGTCCCGTCATCTGGGGAGGGAAGTATATAAACCCTGTCAAGCCGCAGGGTATAGACAAGCCGGGGAAGCCCGATAAGCCATGGAAGCCAATCAAGCCGTGGAGGCCAATCAAGCCATAAGATACAAAAACTGGGCATAGATAATGGTATAGACTGGCAACTCTGGAGGCTATTATTACCCGTTGCGCCGCTTCACGGTCTTTACGCCGCTGCCTCGGGCGCGACGGGTAGTAGTAGCGTTGGGCCGGGCTGGCGCCGCAGGTAAGACCTGGTATAGGTGGCCGGATAGGAATAAACCACCTGCACCTTGCGGTGCTCCAGGCAGAAGAGAAATACGCCGGTAACCTGCGGTTTTGTCCCAAAGGGACCGATTACCATGTTGAACGAGTCCTTGGTCTCCTCATGAATAGCCTCCAGCAAGTTCTTGATAGCATGCGGGTCGTCTGCGGTCATGTCTCTAACTTCCACAGAAGGCTTTGAAAGCAGGTCGGCGTTGTTCTGTTTGGCGTATTTCAGGTAATCAGGATTTCCGTGCCGTGGCGGGTTGGTTATCAGCGCGATTGTCCTGGCGGGATTGAACTGCTTCCACACTGCCAGGGCTCGCTCCGGCTCAAAACCCAGGAGCAGGACAAGGACCGTTTCCTTTTCCAGCGAAGGGTTGCCGAAGAAGTTAGGTATGGTGGTAATTTGCTGAATGCCCCGGGTAAGTCTGGTTGGCAGATATCTCTGGGTGGTATGAAGCAGACGGGGGAGCCCCAGACTCTTCTCTATTACCAGATAATGTAAAAGCTCCAGAAGGTATATCTTGGTGAAGCCGCTGATATCAACGGTTATGAAAGGTCCTCCATCAGTCTTCAGCTTGCATTGCCTGAGGGCATCCTCCAGCTGGTTAATCCCTTCCAGAGGATTTTCTCTCTGGCAGGAAATCACAAATATACCTTCGGTTGTCTTTTTTCTCAGCTCGGTCTGTAATCGGAACATGTTATGTTCAACCTGCTTTTGATAGAGTGGCTCCTCAACGACAAAGACTACCGCGAACTTGGTCAGGAAGTCGGTACCCATCTTGGCGGTACTGGAAAGGCATCTTTCTTCAAAGCTGGCACAACAGATGAAGAGGTCATCAGGACCTTGCTCATTCAGTCTGGTCAGGGATGTAATCTCCGTTGGCTCGGCAACTGCTTTCATCACCGCCCCCCTTTGTATCATCGGTTATCGCCGTATGACCTGTCCACTGACACTATAAATAGCTTGGCGACCGTTGTCAATAACAACCAAACAGAACAAGTCTTTTCCCCCATAGACTATGATGTTTGTGGTATAATATATATGATGTAGAACTAATCTGGCTATTTGAGGCGAGGCATGAAATCAAGCTGGAAGCGTAATGGTGTAATATATATTATCATCTTACTGGCGGCTGTAATCTTATTTTCCTTTCTTATGCCCGGAACAAAGAAACCTGAAGAAATACCCCTGAGCCAGGTTATCACCATGTCACAGAATGGGCAGATAGCGGAGATTGAGATTGACGAAGAGGCATTACTTATTACTACGGTTGAAGGTGAGGAACTGCGAGCTTTCAAGGAAAGCAACGCCAGCATATACGATATTGAGGGTCTCAATCTTGAGGGAATAATCGTTACAATAGAAGGGTCATCCGGGATTAACTGGGGCGGACTACTGATTAACTTCCTGCCTCTCTTGATTTTTGGCTTCCTGCTGTTCTTCCTGTTCCGCCAGGCGCGGGGGGCTAATAGCCAGGCGATGAGTTTCGGTCGCAGTCGAGCCCGGCTCTTCCCGGCCAACCGGACCACAGTAACCTTTGACGATGTAGCCGGGGTGGAGGAAGCCAAGCAGGATATGCAGGAAGTGGTGGATTTCCTCAAGTCGAGAGAGAAGTTCCAGAGTCTGGGAGCGCGCATCCCCAAAGGGGTGTTGTTGATAGGTCCGCCCGGCACCGGTAAGACTCTGCTGGCACGAGCCGTAGCTGGTGAGGCTGACGTTCCCTTCTTCTCCATCAGCGGCAGTGAGTTTGTTGAGATGTTTGTCGGTGTTGGTGCCTCCCGCGTACGTGACCTGTTTGACCAGGCCAAGCGTAATACACCGTGTATCGTCTTTATTGATGAAATTGATGCCGTGGGCCGCCAGCGTGGTGCCGGCCTAGGGGGCAGTCATGACGAGCGTGAACAAACACTGAATCAGATTCTGGTAGAAATGGACGGCTTTGACACCAGCACCAGCGTGATTGTCGTTGCCGCCACCAACCGTCCCGATATACTTGACCCGGCTCTGCTTCGCCCTGGCCGCTTTGACCGACGGGTAATACTGGACCATCCAGATATTAACGGTCGGCTGGCTATTCTCAAGGTCCATACCAACGGTAAACCGCTTGAGAAAGCCGTCAATCTGGAAACGCTGGCTAAAGGTACCGTCGGTTTCAGTGGAGCCGACCTGGCCAATCTGGTCAATGAGGCGGCTATTCTGGCGGCAAGGCGGAGAAAAAAATCTGTAGGCATGAAAGAGTTTGAGGAGTCTGTGGACCGGGTGATTGCCGGTCCGGAGAGGAAGAGTCGCAAGATAAGCCCCAAGGAAAAGGAAGTCATCGCTTATCATGAAGCCGGACACGCCTTCGTGGCCAGGATGCTGCCCAATGCCGACCCGGTACATAAAATATCCATAGTAGCGCGCGGGATGTCTCTCGGTCACACCAAGCAGCTTCCTATTGAAGACCGATACCTCACCACACGCTCTCAGATTAAGGATATGTTAGCCACTTTGCTGGGCGGCCTTACCGCTGAAGAGCTGGTCTTCAATGAAATGACAACCGGGGCTCAAAATGATATTGAGCGAGCTACCAAGCTGGCTCGGGCAATGGTCACCAGCTTTGGCATGAGTGATAAACTGGGGCCGCGAACATTTGGTAATAAGCAAGAGATGGTCTTCCTCGGACGTGAAATCTCCGAGCAAAAAGATTATGGTGACAAGGTAGCCGACACAATTGATGAGGAAGTCGACAGAGTCATTCAAGAGGCTCGCGAGACTGCCAGGAAAATCCTGACCGAAAACAAGTCAAAACTTAATCTTCTCGCTAAAAGGCTTATTGCCCGGGAAACCCTTGAGGGTGGGGAGCTGGAGAAAGTATTTAATGAACTTGCCCTTCCCGGACCCAAGAGGAAAGTCAGAAAAACAAAGACGCCAGCGCCGATAAAGCCGGAGGCTGAAGCCGAGCGGGTGCCTCAGCTCAAGAAGGTTCCGGCCGTGCCCCGCCTTATACCGAAACAGACCCCCGCCGCACCTGATTAGAAATGATTTGTATTACCGACAAACCCATATCACCCGAACTGGTGGTTAATAAGGTTAAGACTGACAGCAGCGGTTGTGTGGTAACCTATGTCGGCTTGATTCGTGACCAGTCGCGGGGTAAACCGGTTCTCTCGGTGGAGTATGAAGATGCTGATGGGAAAGCCGGGGATAGATTGCGTGAAATAGCCCGCGAAATTAAACGCAAATGGCCGGTGAACAATGTTGCCATTTACCACAGGGTGGGTGAGCTGAAGGTGGGGGATATTAATCTCGTGGTGGCGATAGCTTCGGCTCACCGCGAGGAAGGATTCGCTGCCTGTCAGTACGCTATTGACCGGTTCAAGCAAGAGTTGCCGACCCGGAAAAGAGAAACCTATCAGGACGGCAGCGTCCGGACTGGGGAGTAAGGTTAGAATTGGCAGCAGATTGTTCAGGCTCTCTGATTTATGACATACTTGGCCAGGTCTGACAGCGCCTGACGACTGGTATTTCCCGGAAGCAGATTAAGATTACGGCAAGCCGTATCACAGTATTCCGAGGCGGCCTGGTAGCATTCCTCAATGATTGATGAATTACGCACCATTTCAATCGCCAGGGCCACATTCTTTTTATCTCCGGTCTCAAAAAGCCTCTTTACCGGGTTATCCTCGGGATAGTGCTTCATAAGGAGCATGGCCGGCAGGGTGAGGGTGCCCTGAGTTAAATCCGAGCCCACCGGCTTGCCCATGGCTGCCTCGGTGCTGGTAAAGTCCAGGATATCATCAACAATTTGAAAGGCGATGCCCAGATTATCACCGTATTCTTTCAGTATCGCCACTGACTCTTCCGGTGCCTGACTCAGAATAGCGCCCGATTGCGTAGCCAGGGAAAACAGGGAAGCAGTTTTACCATAGATGCGGTAGAGGTAGTTATCGTGACTCTGCTCCAGCTTGAACGCCCCGAGGAACTGGTTTATCTCGCCGCTGGAAATAATTCCCAATGTATATGAAAAGAGCTTTATTACCCGTGGCGTCTGCGTGTCAGCCACAAACTCGCCCGCCTTGGCAAACAGGTAGTCCCCCATGAGCACGGCTATTTCCTCGCCCCATATCCGGTTAATCGTGGCTTGACCCCGGCGCACCACCGCCTTGTCAATAGCGTCATCGTGAACCAGCGTGGCGTTATGCATCAGCTCAACGGAAACAGCCATGGGCAGAAGATAAGTGAGGTCGTAATTATAAAACTTGCCGGACAGCAGGGTGAGCGCCGGTCGTATCCCCTTGCCGGTTTCCTTCACCACGTAGCCCAGCTGCTCCGACAGCCAGGGAAAATCAATCTGGCTGATTGACCTCAGCCTGTCTTGCACCTTACCTAAATCATCCTGAATGGACTCGTAAATCTGGTTAAGTTCCAATACGCCTGGTCTCCTCTTCTATGATGCTGTCATCCAGTTTGGTAAAGAGGGGCTTGGGCTCCTGCAGCCTCTGCCCCGGTGGCAAATCCTGCCACTTCCAGCCATAATCCTCCACTTTTCCCTCAAAGCCGAGATACTCATGCACTTTCTGTGAACTGAAGGGCAGGAAGGGATATAATGCCGTTTTCAGGCAGGATATTGCGTAAAGAGCCACATACAGAGAATCGGCGGCAGCTTGCTTATCGTCTTTGATTACTTTCCAGGGTGATTTTCTGTCAAGATAGCGGTTCGCCTCATGGGCTAGTGTCATAGATACTTTTATAGCTTCCCTGAAAATGCAATTAAGGAGACATTCATCAACAGCTTTTAAAGTGTCTTCAGCTGTATCCAATAAATCCCGACTGCTTTTGTCAAATTCTCTGTGCTCCGGCACGCACCCTTCAAAGTTCCGGTAGACGAAGGTGAGTACCCGGTTCACCAGGTTGCCGTAGGTAGCCACCAGCTCGTCGTTGTTGCGCTGGACAAACTCGCGCCAGGAAAAATCGGTATCACCTGTTTCCGGCATTTTCATAGAAAGCAGGTAGCGCAGCGGGTCGGGGTCATAACGCGAGAGGTAGTCCGGCAGCCAGACCGCCCAGTTCTGGCTGGTGGAGAGCTTTCTGCCTTCAATGGTTAAAAACTCGTTAGCCGGCACGTCATGAGGTAGCGTGAGACTATCATCATAACCCATCAGCATGGCTGGCCAGATAAGCGTATGAAAAGGGATATTGTCCTTGCCGATAAAATAGTAGCCCTTCGCGCCGTCACTCCAGAAGGAGCGCCACTTCTCCTCATCCCCCTTCGCCCACTCCTTGGAAGCCGAAAGGTAGCCGATGACCGCCTCAAACCATACGTAGAGCCGCTTGTCCTCAAAGCCGTCAACCGGCACCGGCACTCCCCAGTCTATATCGCGGGTTATCGCCCTGTCTTTTAATCCTTCTTTTAAGTAACGCTGTGTTAGACCGTAAACATTGGCTCTCCATTGTCCCTGCATACTAACCCATTCCGAGAGCCTGTCCTGAAAAGCACTCAATTTCATAAAAAAGTGCTCCGAGTCTTTAAAAACAGGGGTGGTACCGCATATCCGGCAGTGGGGGTCAACCAGTTCCGCCGGGTTCATCGGCTTGCCGCACTCGTCGCACTGGTCGCCCCGTGCTCCGGGGGTGTGGCAGTAAGGGCAGGTGCCCTCAATATAGCGGTCGGGCAGGAAGCGCTGGCACCGGGGACAAAACGGTTGTGATACGGTGTCCCTGTAAATATAGTCATTTTTATACAGAGTACTGAAAATGTCCTGGGCGACGGCAGCATGGTTGGCGGTGCCGGTGGTGGTAAATAAATCAAAGGAAATACCGAGCTGCTGCCACGAATCAAGGAACTGCTGATGGTAAAAGTCAGCTATTTCGCCGGGTGTCTTTCCCTCCTGTTCAGCTTTAATGGTTATCGGTGTGCCATGCTGGTCTGAGCCTGATACCATTAATACTTCGTTGCCTTTGGTGCGATGGTAGCGGGCAAAGATATCCGCCGGTAGATAGGCTCCGGCAATCTGTCCCAGGTGCAGTGAACCATTGGCATAAGGCCAGGCTACCCCGATAAAAATTCTCTCGCTCATATGCTACGCCTTGAAAAAGGACAAAGCTGTCCTAGAAAAAGGTCAGTATACGCTCACCTTTCTCTTCTTTATAGTGGGCATAGCCCTTCTTAAGGCAACACTCAACGCAATAGCGCCTGGTCTCACCTTCCTCGTCCTCAACACCATCCGTCTCATTAACAGCCAGATAACGGTCGGGATAGGGTATAGCGTGATGGCACTCATCACATTGTATCTCGCCTAAAGATATACAGCCGCGACGCATTTATTAGCTCCTCTCAAAGTTTTGACACGAATTCTTTTCTCTGTCCCAGACCTTATCAAACCTGAGCCAGGCCTGATAGAGTTCTTTCCTTGACAGTCCCGTCTCTCCAGCTACCCTGGCTATCGCCTCTTTAGCCGTGGCTCCCGACAGATACATCTGGTTTAACTGTCTCGCCACGTCCTCTGTTAACTGCGGCTTACCCTTTGTCCCCTTACCTTCAATCACCAGGGTAAATTCTCCCCTGGGCTCGGTGAAGTATTTTAATGCCTCACTCACTGTTCCCCGGAAGACCTCCTCATGGAGCTTGGTAAGCTCGCGGCAAACAGCTATTCTTCTATCGCCGAGGGTAAGCAATATATCATTCAATGCTGCCAGCAACCGGTGGGGTGATTCCAGGGCGATTATAGTGCCGGTTTCACCAGCTACTGATTCCAGGGCATGACGCCGGGCATTAGCCTTATGGGGCAGAAAGCCGATATAGGTGAACCTGTCCGTAGGCAGTCCCGAAACAGCCAGCGCCGTGGTAACCGCCGACGGTCCGGGTATCGGGACAACCGAAAAACCTCGCTGACTGGCAGCCACAATCAGTTCGTAGCCGGGGTCAGATATACCCGGCATTCCCGCCTCGGAAACCAGCGCTATATCCCCTTCTCTAAGGCAATCAAGAATATAGTCCAGTTTGGTCTGCTTGTTGTGCTCATAATAACTGGTCATGGGTGTCTTAATATCATTGGCAGCGAGGAGGCGCCTTGTCTTGCGGGTGTCTTCAGCCGCGATGAGCTTCACCTCGCGAAGTACGCGAAGAGCACGCCGGGAGATATCCTCAAGGTTTCCAATTGGGGTAGCCACAACGTAAAGAACCGGCATTATCTTTGATTATCCTTAACTTGATTATTATAAACCGATACCTATCTGCCTGTCTAGCTTTGAGTTTAACGGGTGCGGCTTATTGGGGGTATTAGAACTGCCTGTGAGGATAAGTTTGGACGTGATGTGTTGAGAATGTGGTGTTTATTCAAATTCGGTATTGTGAAGGGCCATGAAAATTATTATTGCTATTCCCACAATTGTGAATGTTCCGAAAGTGAGATTCCCATAAATCCAGTAATGACTGTTTGCGGCAAAGTTGATGTTGGTGTAGAAGAGGCCAATGCCGCCAGAAACGAGAAATATAAGTGCCAAAATCAGGAAAAAGATAAACATGTCTAAATCCTACATTTTGTTATAGTTTTGTGAGCAAATTATAGACAGTGTTATACGGATTGTCAAATTTTTGTATGAACCAAGACGGAAGAGAATTGTTCACCACCAGAACCTTTCGCTGATTTTTCTTGCAATTGAGCTTTTGCTTTTGCTATAATTCTTACTTAAGATGGGCAATGAGGTAGCTGATTCCAAATTCAAACAATTACGGCGTTCATACGGCTTTGACGAAGTGGCTATTGTGCCCGGCAACATAACTATTAATCCCGACCAGACAAATATTGACTTCCAGATTGGTAACTTTACCTTCTCCATTCCCATCATAGCCGCCGCCATGGACGCCGTCACCGATGTCAGCTTCGCCGTCCTGATGAGCAAGCTGGGCGGACTGTCTGTCATCAACCTGGACGGGATACAGACCCGCTATGATAAGCCCGAAGCAGTACTGGCGGAAATTGCTCAGGCGCCTGTTGGGGAAGTCACTGCCTTACTGCAGAAGATATACTCCCAGCCGATTAAAGATAACCTTATCGGGGAAAGAATACAGGCGATTAAAAAGTCGGGGGCGATATGTGCTGTCTCCCTGATACCGGCCACCACCAAGCGCTTCGCTCCCGTTGTGGCTGAAGCTGGCGGTGATATTCTGGTGGTGCAGTCTACGGTTACCAGCGCCCAACATATCTCCAAAAGCTATCGGGGTCTGATTTTCTCCGAACTCTGTCCGTCAATATCCATGCCCGTTATGGTCGGCAACTGCGTGAGCTACAGCGCCTGTCTGGAGCTGATGAAGGCGGGGATATCCGGGGTTCTGGTTGGTGTTGGTCCCGGTGCTGCCTGCACCACCCGTGAAGTTCTTGGCGTTGGTGTTCCCCAGATAACAGCCACCATAGATTGTGCGGCGGCCAGAGACGAGTATTTTCGTGAATCGGGCAGGTATGTGCCCATAATTACTGACGGTGGTTTTCGTAAGGGTGGCGACATATGCAAAGCCATCGTCGCTGGCGCCGATGCCGTAATGCTGGGCTCGATTTTCGCCCAGGCTAAAGAGGCGCCCGGACTGGGTTATCACTGGGGTATGTCCCACCCTCACCCGGCACTGCCCCGGGGAACCCGGATAAAGGTCGGGACTACGGGCACATTGGAGCAGATTCTCTTCGGCCCTACCTCGGTTACTGACGGCAGCCAGAACCTCGTCGGGGCTCTCCGCACGGCGATGGGTGTCTGTGGTGCCGCCGCCATTCAGGAAATGCACCAGGCTGAGATGGTCATTGCCCCATCTATTATCACCGAGGGCAAGTCATGGCAGATGGCTCAGGGTCACTGATGGCCGGGTACATTTGAAATTAGGCGCGTCCCGGCTCAACTACCAATAAGCTACTCGTATTCCTCTTCTTCCTCTTCGGGCTCCGTTTCCTTCACGCCACCGGAATAGGGCAGCAGAGCCTCGGCTTTGCCTCGCTTTTTTGAGGAGCGGGGAGGCAGCTCGCCGATTACCCGGCGCAGTTCCTTCAGTCCTCCCGGCTTTCCGGTATCAACTTCCACCACCACACCATCCGCCCCGGTTTCCCAGAGTGCCTTGAGTTCGCCGGCAGTCACATTCGATGGCACCGGGACCAGCAGGGGCTTGGTCAGTAAATTAGCCATGTGTTGAAAGAGCATGAGATGATGCCATGCCATGGAGCCGCCGGCTTCATAGGTATCAATAGCCAGCACAGCGTCCACCGGCAAATCATTAACCCCCCTCAATAAACCTTCCCCCAGCGATGACTCCACCTGCAGAACCTTGCCGACTTTATTATCCTGAGGTGTGGCTGAAAACCGGCTGGCTGCCGGAAATACCACGAAATCGCAACCAGCCTTAATCAATGTCTCCATCTTGTTAGTACCGGTGTCCTCCAGAAAGCAACCCCAGGGCATGTCTGGCAAAGAACCGGCTGTTTTTGGAAGCGTTTTAGCTGCCAGATGTGATTTGGTCAGGCGCAGTAAAACAGCGTCGGCGCCATCAACACAAGCAGCCAGGCGGCCAGTATCACCGATTTGAGCCAGGCTGGCAACGAGCAGTATTCGCAGCTTTAAAGGGGTTGGGTGAGCCGCCCGGAAACCCATTGGCTGAGGAGTAGACTTCGCTATCCTGTTTAATTCATCAATAAGTCGACTCATAATCCCCCTTAATGTCAAACAAGAACATTATAGAGAAAAGCCGGGAGAACTTCAATGCGCCATGCTTCAGTCTGATGAATAGCCTGGCTGTTCCTCGTGATTCCCTAGCCCCGAATTTTAACGAATATTTTATGCCAATTTTATGAGTAATTAATAGCGGTAGCTTACGATGAAAGTAGGTACTCGGTACAAAAATTACAGGCAGGTTGGTACGAAAATCGCATATACAATATCTTCTCTGTCAAGAATGATATTAGAGGATAGAGTGTGATTAAACAAAGGCTGAATATTTGGATTATTGAATGGAAAGGAACGGGAAGGGGAGGGCAGCGATGATGAAAACCGCTATCAGGCTCAGGAACGACATGGTGATGGTATTTGATGCTGCCGGCGAGCAAATTCCCGAATATCAGGGGCAATATGAGGATGTGAAGGAAAGAATCCTTAGAGATGCTCCCCCGGGGATAGTATTCAAACACTGGTTCGGTTACTTCCTTGAACCCGGGACAGTACCGTCAAAAAGCTGGTAGGAGCAGGCGAATGAAAGACCGAAAACAAAACAAAAAACCAGAAAAGCCGATAAGCACGATGCTGACCACAGGCGAAGTTGCCCGCATTTTCAATGTGCACGTCAGTACCATAGGGCGATGGAGCCAGCAGGGGATACTCAAGGCTTACCGTACTGGCCCGCGGGGCGACCGGAGATTCCGCCGGGAGGATGTTGCTGTTCTTTACCTGGACAGAGCCATCCATAAATATCTGAAAGGCTAACCGGAGTCGCTTCAAGCTAAAGCTTCCCTGATTAATGTCTCTTTTTGTTGTCGGCACCCTTAGCAAAATTTTGCTTCAGTTTTGACAAACGCCCCCTAATTATTCAGCCAACAGGGTAAAAACGCCTGTCATGGCGCCTTCAAACCCGCATTGGACTTGACATCCCCTTTATTTAGCTATACACTGAGATTGTCTGATGGCAATATTTGTATTAAAATAGTACTAATGACACATTCAGTCTATAGCCGCACAGAAATCTCACAGGAGAGCAAGAGACTCGCCGAGAGCTTGCAACGCTCCAATAAGCTGTTATTGGAAGCCAATGAAGAGTTGAAGAAGGCAATCCGGGCAAGGTCCAGATTTATGGCCAATATGTCACATGAATTGCGCACCCCGCTCAACGTTATTATTGGATTTTCCGAACTGATGCTGGATGAAGTGCCTGGAAAAATCAATGAAGAGCAGAGACAAAGTTTAAATGATATCCTGAGCAATGGCAAACGCCTGCTGAAGCTGATTGACGATATTCTTGAGCTGTTCAAGATAGAGTCGGGGGAAAATCACTGAAGTTGTTGTAGCCAATCCTCGTTCGGGTAGCTCCCTTTTACTTCAGGGGGCGTGAAGTCGGCGTACGGCTGTGATTTTATTGTGATTTCTAAGTTATTTTTGTGATGTTAATGTTAGGTGTCTTTCGTAAACTGAAGAAGATAGTAATTATTATCAGTGGCAATAACAATGGCCAAGAAAATACTTGTCGTTGATGACGAGCCTGCCCAGCTTAGACTGGCTGACCAGGTTCTGACGCATCATGGTTACGAGGTGCTCAAAGCAGGTAGCGGGCAGGAAGCCCTCCGCGTTATATTTGAGCACAAGCCTGACCTTATTCTTCTGGATGTGGTGATGCCTGGTATAGATGGCTGGCAGACCTGTAGTCGTATCCGTGAGGTCACTGATATACCCGTTATCATGCTTACCGGAAAGCGGAATGACGAGGATGATATCGTGCGCGGGCTTGACTATGGCGCTGATGAATACCTGAGTAAGCCACTAGGCAACCGGGAACTCGTAGCGAGGGTGCGCGCGGTATTGCGGCGTGCCGAGCGACCTTCGTCCCTGAATGACAGGAAGGGAACTCTATTCACTGATAATTACCTTACCGTGGATGTGGTGGAGCGAAAGATTATGGTGAACGGGGAACGCTTGAAGTTAACCCCGCGGGAATTCCGCCTCCTGGTATTACTTGTTGAGAATGCTGACCGTATCCTTTCTCACCAGCAGGTACTGGAAAATGTATGGGGCTGGGAATACATTGACGATGTTGATTATGTACGCATATATATTTCACATTTGCGTCAGAAGATAGAGCCCGACCCCTCCCAGCCCAAATATATTCTCACCGAACCCGGGGTCGGCTACTACTTCCACAAGCTGAACTGACGGCAGCGCCATCTTGTATTTGGTTGATGGTTTTGCCTCCCCCCAACCCCCCTCTGTCACTGCGAGCGGAGCGAAGCAATCACTTTAATCATATAGACAAGCATCCCGTTTTGCCGAATATCTGCAGAGTTGATATAATCCTAGAGGTAATCTCAAACGGGGCATCAGGAGCATATTGGGATAGACATGGTGGTTCAGGTAGAGTTTATAAAGTCAATACCATACTTTTCCGGGCTGGGTCAAGCTGAGCTTGATTCAATCAGGAAGTTTATCTTTGAGAGGAAAGCTGATAGAGGTGAGATGCTCCTGTTTGAGGGTGAGCCGGCGGAGACGCTGTACTTTGTCGTCGATGGTGTGGCCAAAGTCTTCAAGACATCCGCCGATGGTAAGGAACAGATTCTCCAGATTATACGACCGGGTGAGTCCTTCAATGATGTTCCTGTTTTTAGCGGCGGCGAAAATTTAGCCAGTGCCGCCGCCATGGGAGCGGTTGTCCTAAACACGATAAAAAAGAGTGACCTGGAGATTATCCTCCGGGAGCACCCGCAGGCAGCCCTGAATGTAATCCATGTTTTATCTCAGAGGGTACAGCACCTGGTCTCGCTGGTTGAAGACCTCTCCTTCCGGCAGGTTACCGGCAGGGTAGCCAAGGTACTCCTTGAGTACGCCGGGGATGGAGCTGGCGAGAATCTGCGCCTTACCCAGCAGGAGATGGCGGCGATGATTGGCACCGCCCGGGAGATGGTGGGCAGGTCACTCAAGAGCTTGGAAGAAGGCGGCACCATCAGAATGGAACGCAACCGTATTGTTATTATCAACCAGGAAGCCCTCAGAAAAGTGGCGGGAGTAACCTCATGAGACAAAGGTCATAGACAGAGGGCGGTGTTTTAGACTTAAAATGAACTGGACGTGGAGGCCGATAAAATGGTGTTAATGCCGGAAATAGACAGGGAAAAGTGCCAGGGATGTGGCTTGTGCGTTAGTGTTTGTGCCTGTGGTGGCCTGGTGCTGATTGATGGTAAAGCAACTGTTGTCAGAAGAGAGGAGTGCCATTCTTGTACCCGCTGGTGCGCCCTTTGTGAATCCGTTTGCCCCAACCAAGCTATAAGCTGCCCCTTCGAGATAGTCATTGAGGAGAGCTAAAGACTCTCCATACCACCCCTCACCCATTTTCCCCCCCCCCGATTTTATTATAATCTGGTTATAATTTCCCTCATCATTAATCCCTTATCAGCATGTCCTTTGTGAGATAAAAGTCGCATACAGAAATCACCTCTTGGCTTAGAATAATTTTGGTTGAGAGACATGGGGGTGTATGATGAGGCGTAAAGTTAAGATTAAGGAAAGAACCGACGAATACGTAGCCAGAGAGCAATGCAGCCACTACTGGATAATTGAAATGGCCAACGGCCCTAAAAGCCGTGGAGTGTGTAAATACTGCGGTGAATCCAGAGATTTCCTGAATGCGATGCCGGATTTCACCGTACCCAAGCGCAATACTCATCCGCTTGACCTGCCCGAGATGCCGGAGGTTGAGGTGGATGAGGACAGTAAATCATGACGTTTTATCCGTTTCTATGATTTAAATATTTTCCCAAGTATAAATTGGCAATCAAACTAAAAGGGCACTACCACCCCGCTTTTTATATCTTTTCCCACCCTCCACCCTCGTCACTTCCTGCCCCTTTTAGCTTTTCCTATACCCCGCCCACCCCCAAAAGGGGGTGAGGTTATAATCACCCCTGTCAATAGCTTCAAACGAGCTTTTGTAGTATCATAATAGTATTATAATCAGTGTTACCCAAAGATTAATTTAATTGGGGGAGAAAAATGGCTCGGAAGTGTTTGATTATTTATTACTCAGAGACAGGCAACACAGAAAAAGTAGCATTAAGATTTAAGGACACGTTTGAAAGAAATGGGTGGGAATGTGATATTTTTAAGATTGGCAAAGAGACTGATTTTGGGAACCTTCCCTACGAGTATAAGGACTATGCTTTCCTCTGTGTAGGTTCACCGGTACATGATTCACTGCCTCCCCAAGAAATAATAGATGCAATTAGAAGGGAACCAAAAGATGTGGGTAAAACAAAAATGCTCCATAGAAAAATAGTTCCCGGCCCCAAAAAAGGGATAGTTTTTGTAACCTACGCCGGATTACACCTTGGTCCGAAAGAAGCCGAACCAGCCCTTAAATTGCTGGAGCTGGAGATGGAACATCAGAGATTTAAAGGTGTGGGGAGTTTCTGCTGCCCCGGAAAAATTTTTGATCGTGTTCAGGCGACACCCGGATGGTATCATGGCGATATTAGAGGTAGGCCCAGTGAGAGAGATTTAAAGAAAGCTGAAATATTCATCGAAGAAATAATAGAAGAGCTATAAGAGATAGACCAAATTAAAGATAGGTTTCTATTGTGAAGAAAAAGGTGTTATGAATAGTCCATTAAAGCGGCTGGCAGTTCTGGGGTCGACTGGCTCCATAGGCCAGCAGACGCTTGATGTCGTCCGTGCCCTCCCGGAGCGGTTTCGCGTGGTCGGTCTGGCTGCCGGGAAGAATATTGACCTGCTGGCAGAGCAGATTGGCGAGTTCAAGCCGGAAGTTGTCAGCTGTGCCCTGGCAGACAGGTCATGGCTGAGTGGTACGGGATGCGAGTTTGTCCTGCCAGAGAATGTTGCCGGTCACCCTGATGTGGATATCGCCGTTATCGCCACCTCGGGGACGGCTGGCCTGAGCCCGACCCTGGCGGCGGTAAAAGCCGGCAAGAATGTAGCCCTCGCCAATAAGGAATCGCTGGTTGCCGCCGGCGAGATTATCACCGCTGAGGCAAAACAGAGTGGTGCCCGGATTCTGCCCGTTGACAGCGAGCACAGCGCTATCTGGCAGTGCCTCAACGGGGAAAGGCAGGAGGCGCGCCAGATTATTCTGACTGCCTCCGGGGGTCCGTTCCGCGACTATTCGGTGGCCGAGATGCGGGAGGTTACTGTCGAGCAAGCCCTGAAGCACCCGTCATGGCAGATGGGAAGAAAGGTAACCATTGATTCGGCTACCCTGATGAACAAAGGACTTGAGGTCATTGAAGCTCACTGGCTGTTCAACATGCCCATTGATAATATAAAGGTACTGATTCACCCCCGGAGTATTATTCACTCCATGGTGGAATTCATTGACGGTTCGGTGAAGGCGCAGTTAAGTTACCCCGATATGCGCCTGCCCATTCAATATGCCCTGTCTTATCCTGACCGTATCGCTAATCCTCGACTCCCCCGCCTTGACTGGAGCAACCTCGGCAGTCTGGACTTTGAACAGCCTGACCCTGATAAATTCCCCTGTCTCCGGCTGGCTGTTGAGGCAGGAAAGAAGGGGGGAACCTGCCCGGCGGTGCTCTGTGCCGCCGATGAGGTAGCGGTTGATTTATTCCTGTCACAGCGTATCCGACTTGTTGACATTGCTCATCTCATTGAGCGTGTGCTTGAGCAGCACCAGTCTATCGCCCACCCCACCATGGAAGAAGTCATGGCGGCTGATGCCTGGGCCAGAGAAAGAGTTCTCAAGCTTGTCAGCGGGGATAATTGATACCCATGGATATACTGATTAACATAGTAATAGGGTTAATCGTCCTGTCAGTAATTGTCCTTGTCCACGAACTGGGGCACTTTATTAC
>CAYWAU010000013.1:0-20797 GCA_964456395.1 uncultured Dehalococcoidaceae bacterium | reverse complement strand
TGGGCACGTATTTACTGGTACGTATATACTGGTAGCGCGCTTGCGAATTTGACCGGTTTAACAAATGTGTGCACAAGTGCTAAGCGAAGAAGCAACAATCGAGAAGCTCAAGAGAGAAGATAATTCAAGTAAGGAGGTCCAAGAATGAGACGTAAATATCGGGGAACGGGGGGGTGCCTGCCTTGTAGTGCTGATTTCGTATCTAAACCGGAATCGCCTAGCTTTGAGGGTGGAGAGACTGCTTGGAAGGCAGGGACTCTACCAGCTGAGTTACTCCCGCAGAAATCGTATCTATTTTAGACCTAAAACGGCTTCCTGTCAAAGTGGGGCTGAAGGGTTTGCTACTGAAATAAAAACGGGTCCCGAAATATCAGGACCCGTTCCATTTTTCTCAAACTAAAGGTTTAGCTACTTAGAATCGCCATCGCCTCTTCTCTGTAAGCTTCCATGAGGTAAGGTATGCCGGTGACCCGGGCGCATTCCTCAGTCAGGGACATAAGCTCGCGGCGGGTAATGGCGGGCACACTGAAGCACCTGGCGCCAGCCATAAGCTGCTGCAGCCCTATCCTGAGTTTTTCGCTGTAGCTGTAGACGCCCACGGCGCCCAGCGGGATATTCTTCATTTCACCAGCGCCTACGATATTTTTTACATCCTCGTAGTTAACAAAAATTTCTTCCGGTGTTGAGCCAAACTGGCTGACCGTATTCGGCAACTTGCCATCCTTGAGCCACTGCTCAATATTTTTACCGACCATACCCGGAATCATCAGAGCCCGCCCCATACAGACAGCTCTGACGAAGGGTGCGCCAAGGGACAGAGCCTTGAAGATACCGTCCTCACTGCTGAAGGCGCCAGCAAAGGCGATATCAGGCACTCTTTCGCCCTTATCAGCCAGTTTCTGGCAAAATTCATAAGCCGCGGCGTGCAGGTAGAGACTGGGCATGCCCCATTCCTCCATCATTCGCCAGGGACTCATTCCGGTGCCGCCGGGGGCACCGTCTATCGTCAGCAGGTCAATCTTGGCTCTCGAGCCCCACTTGATGGCCATAGCCAGCTCGCGCAGACCGTAGGCACCGGTTTTCAGGGTAATGCGCTTGAATCCGAGGTCTCTCAGGCGCTTGACCTCAGCATAGAATTCTTCTTCATCAACAAAGCCGAGACGGCTGTGGCGTTCAAATTCCTTGATGGCACCATCTTTAAAGGCTGCCTGGTTGACAGGATTGGCCGGGTCCGGCGTGACAATGTAGCCGCGCTTCTGGAGCTCCATTGCCCTTTCCAGGCTGTTTACTTTTATCTCGCCGCCGATACATTTGGCACCCTGTCCCCACTTAAGCTCAATTGTTTCCAAGCCATGCTTCTTATGGACGTATTCGGCAACACCCAGCCTGGTATCCTCAACATTCATCTGGACGAGTATTTCGCCATATCCCTGATGGTAGCGGCGGTAGACCTCGATGCGTCGGTCCATGTCTGGCGCCGATGTAACCTTACCATTGGCGTCACGCTCCAGTCGCGGGTCGATGCCGCAGACGTTTTCGCCGCAGACCAGGGTAATGCCGCTGATAGCAGCACCGATGGCGAAATTGTCCCAGTTTTTGAGAGCTATCTCGGTAGAACCCAGGGCGCCGGTAAAAACAGGAACTTTCATTTTGACCTTGATGTCCCAGCCATATTCGGTCTCTGTGTCTACTGACGGGAAGGTAGCCGTATCCGGGTTGCCAACTACCCCCTCGGGCATTCCTCTGGCTCCCAGGGCATATCCCTGGATATTGAGGTGCGAGTAATCAACCGGATAGTCCTTATCGCCGCCGGCAGTGATTTCGCCGAAGGGACCCGGGTAGATTAACTCCCGACCACGGAAGGTTGCCCTGAATACCTCGCAGTTTCCGGTACAGCCGTCAATACAGCGGGTGCAGAGTCCACTCATCGGGACGACGCTCCGGGAGCGATTGGCACTTCGGGTAGCATCATTTGAATTTGGTCTTTGCAGATTCATTTTCTCTTTCTCCCTTCTCCTATATGATTACAGGTATGCCCTTTTCCTTAAGATATTGCTTGGCTTGAGGTATTGATATTTCGCCGAAGTGAAAAATGGAAGCGGCCAGGACTGCCGAGGCTTTACCTGTCACTACGGCTTCATAAAGGTGCTCCAGTTTGCCGGCACCGCCCGATGCTGTCACCGGTATGGCGACAGCTCCGGCAACTGCCTTTGTCATTTCCAGGTCGTAGCCGTCCCTGGTGCCATCAGCATCCTTACTGGTAAGCAGAATCTCTCCGGCTCCCAGCTCCTCCACCTTCTTGGCCCAGTCAACTATATGCAGTTTTGTTGGTTCTTCCCCACTCCTGACCACCACTTCCAGCCTGGGTAAGCCACTACCCGGGGGATTCTTCTTACCATCAATAGCCACGACGAGTTTCTCTTTACCAAACTCGCGGGAAGCCTCGCTGATAAGTCCTGGCTTACTTACGGCGGCCGTATTGATGGAGACCTTATCCACGCCGAGCTTGAATAACTCCCTCATATCCTCAATGCTGCCGATGCCGCCACCGACCGCGAAAGGTACAGTAACCACCTCACATACCCGCTTGACCCATTCCAGCCTCGTCTTCCGTTCCTGTACGGTAGCGAAAATGTCAAGAAAGACGAGCTCATCGGCGCCTTCCTGGCAATAGGCCGCTGCCGCTTCCACGGGGTCACGGGCATCCCTCAGGTCGACGAATTTTATACCCTTGACCACCCTTCCATCTTTGATATCCAGACAGGGAATAATTTTTATTTCCTTCACATTTACACCTCCTGAATTTTCATCAAGTCCCTATACTCCATAACGGTACTCATGGCAAGATTATCCGTGTCTATGCCGGCCTCCTCGGCAGCCGCTACCGGATTAAGGCCACCAAGGAGAACTATCCCGATTTTATTCAACTCTACCGGTATTTCACACACTGGCTCGCTGGTATCCCCCATAACAACGAGCCCGTGAAATCCTGCCTCACCTAGACTGGCAACAACCTCTTCAACAATCGGACGACAAATTGACGGTATTTCCCGAAAGTTGCCAAGTATCTCACCGCCACCCTTTGTCACCACTTCTCTTACCGAAGTCATCCGGGCTCTGATGAATATCGTGGAGGGGTCCAGGGAACAGCCGGCATAGTCAATAAGTTCCACGAAGCGAAGTGGTTGGTGATTCCGCAGCTGTAAAATACCTCCGAACCGGGAGTCCATAGGGACACCAGCCTTCAGTAAAGCTCCATTGAACACAATACTGCAAACGGTAGCCAAACCTATTTTCCCCAGTGGAACAGTTACTTCTCCCAACTGCTCTCCCTCAGAAGCTACGGCTACTAAATCGCTTATGCAAAGCCCCGCTTCAAAGACAGGCTTTATGGCATTAATGGCACGGGCAAACTTTTCCTTGGGGAAAAAGGAGACATTGATCGGAATCATGCCACTACGCTCCTTGCAGTCAAAGCTGGTGCGAAAAGCAAGTATCTCGATTTTAGCAATAGCAAAACCAACCTTATCTTTAACGAGTGCGGACTTTACCTCTTCACTCCCCTTCTCAGTGAGCACTCTTCCGTCACGCCGCCCGACAAGATGGGTTAACCCGCGCTCATCCATCAGCTTGAGGTGGTATCTCACTGCCCTTTCCCCCAATTCAAAGCCACGCTCTTTCAGGTGATGGGCAATGACCCTGGCGCCAACCGGCTCCCGAGAATCGCCAAGGATTTTCATGATGGCGAGCTCTTTTCTCTCAACACTTTGTGTTTCAAAAACCATGTAGCCATCCTTTACGGGCAATAGGAAACCGTTTGCCGTATTTATTATGATTAATTATATGACTTTAAAATATGCTTGTCAAGACCTTCTTCGGGATTTTTCACCAAGCATTGAGTAGATTCTACCGACGGAATTTTTAGGTTTAATAAGACAACTGTCACAAATATCGTAGCCGATACCTGGGTATAAATGGCTATATATTGACAAATGTCCATTTTCATTTTATAATTTCAAGTGCTATGTGAAATGAAACCTTGCTTAATACAGCTTATGGAGGTTATAATGGAAGAACTAAAAGAAAAGGTCAGGGAATTGAGGAGGAGGAAAGGGTGGGCACAGGAAGACTTAGCGAGAGAAATGGGTGTCAGTTTATCTACAGTCCAGCGATGGGAAAAAAGGGGTGGTGAGCCTACACGACTCGCGCGCCGTGAACTGAGGAAGCTATTTCAAGAGGCAGGAATTGATGGTGGTGATTAATGGGGGAAGCAGTGCCTAAATTATCTAAGACAAGAATCATCGCTGGTATGCCAGCGTATAATGAGGGAAAATATATTGGCACCATGGTGCTTAATACCAAGCAATATGTTGATGAAGTCATTGTTGTTGATGACGGAAGTATAGATAATACCTCAGAAATCGCCAAACTTGCTGGAGCCATTGTGGTGAGCCACTCTAAAAACGAGGGTTATGGTGCGGCCATTAAGAGTATATTAGCTGAAGCAAAAAAGAGAGCCCCCGATGTTTTGGTAATACTTGATGCTGATGCTCAGCATAATCCCCACGAGATACCACGTCTGATTAGCACCATCCAGGAAGGATATGATTTTGTCATTGGTTCCAGGGAGCAGCAAAAGTATAACATTCCATGGTATCGCCGGGTCGGGCAAAAAATGATTTTGTATTCAACCAATGTTCTCTCACAGAAAAAGCTATCCGATTCTGAATGTGGATTCAGGGCCTTTTCCCAAAAAGCAATAGCGGCGCTGGAGTTAAGGGAAAACGGCATGGCGGTATCGGCTGAGACCGTGGCTGAGGTGGCAGCACAGGGACTAAAAGTCACTGAAGTCCCGGTTTCGATTACATATGGACCGGGCAGCTCAACCTTAAATCCGCTGGCACACGGATTAGGGGTATTTACCAGGGTACTGGTTATGATTTCGGAGCGCAAACCCTTCTTTTTCTTTGGTCTTGGAGGTACTATCCTGGTAATTATCGGGCTTATCGCCGGAATAATTTCACTTCAGCTTTACTCTGAAAGCGGTATCGTTTCGATTGGCTGGACACTGGTGGCCATCTTCTTCATTATTATGGGGGCTATTAGCGTTTTTACGGGCCTGACACTCCGTGCCATATCAAGCATCATACAGAGCGCATTATCCAGAGAAAGACATTAGGCGTCCATTATACCCGTTTCATTAAGGGATACACTCCCGAGTAAAGAGCATGCTTAAGGTAACACTGATTAATCCCCCTCAGTTCACCGGGTATCCTCAACCACCCGTTGGTCTGGCCATAATCGCGGCCGTTCTCGAAAAAGAAGGTTATCAGGTAGCGGTACTGGATGCCAATGCCCTGAGACTCAAGCCGAAAGATATAATCCCCTTGGTAACCGATGCCGATGTGGTTGGACTCACCGCCATGACTCCCACCATAAGCGCCGCTATAAGCATTGCTCACCATCTCAAGGAAGCAAATCCCGGCCTGACTATAATCCTGGGAGGGGCTCATGCCACGTTACTTCCGGATGAAACATTAACCACCGCCCCCGAAATAGACGTAATAGTCAGAGGCGAGGGTGAAGAGACGGTAATTGAGCTGTTGCGGGGTCTTGGGGACCGGACTTTAGATAATATTTCAGGCATCAGCTACCGGGCGGATGGTAAGATAATCAACACCGCCGGCAGGACAGCCAGCATTGACATGGATTCGCTCCCCTACCCTGCCTATCATCTGCTGCCGTGGCAAAGGTACAAACCTCACCCGCCTCACGGTCTGGCTCTGCCGTTTGCGGCTATTGTCACCAGTCGCGGTTGCCCCTACCGCTGTGCCTACTGCTCCAAGCCTGTCTTCGGCAGTAAATTCAGGGCACAGAGTCCGGAACGGGTCGTTGATGAGGTTGCCTATCTTAAAGATAATTTCGGCATTAAAGAGATTGCATTTTATGATGATGTCTTTACCCTGGACAAGAAGCGCGCCAATGCCATAGCTGAAGGCATGATTAGAAAAGAGATAAAGATATTCTGGACATGCGAGGCAAGAGTCAACCTGGTGGATAGGGATTTACTGCGCCATATGAAGCAAGCCGGCTGCTATGCCATCGCCTACGGTGTGGAATCGGCGTCACCGGAAATACTTAATACTCTCCATAAGGATATTACCCTGGAGCAGATAGAGGAGGCGGTCCGCATCAGCCGGGAAGCTGGTTTGCAGGTAATCGGCTATCTCATGCTTGGCTCTCCCGGCGAGACTCCGGAGACTATCAGGCAGACCATTGAATTTGCCGGGAAGCTGAAGCTCGACTTCGCCCAGTTCTCGGTGACCACCCCCTTCCCCGGTACCGAACTGTATAGCCTCTATATGCAGGACGGGCAGGACAAAATCCCCTGGGAAAGCTTCGTTTATGCCGGAACAGACAGCCCGACGAATCCGGTTTTTGAGAGCAGCAGCTTGAGCCGTAACGACCTCAAACGCTGGATAAGGCGTGCCTACCGCGAGTTCTACCTGCGCCCGTCATATCTGTGGCAGCGGCTCAAGCGCTGTACTTCATGGGGTGAGATTAAGATGAACCTCAAGGGCTTCGGTATGCTGTTGCGAAGTATTGTGCCGTCGTAGGTAGATAAGGCTGAATGTTAACTTTATGTCAACTATCCCCTGCCCTCATGGTCGGGGTGAGTGGATTTGAACCACCGACCTCAGCGTCCCAAACGCTGCGCGCTAACCAGACTGCGCTACACCCCGACAGTTACAGTATAGCCGAGCATTTGGAGAGGTGCAACCCGGATTAGCTGTATGGACTAACTACTCTCGGCAGTCAGGGCAGACGTCGTAATCGCTAAGGGGTGTCCCCGATATTCGGGCAATATAATCAATCTGCTTTTCCGGAGCCCAGTATTTACCGCAGATATTACACTTCTTTAATTTAAACTCTACTTTCTTTATTTTTGGGTTAGGGAAGGTTATTGTTCTTGTACCTCCGACATCTTCTAACTTTATAGCATCTACGGGGCAAACATAAGCACAGGAACCGCAACCGATGCAAGCATCTGAAGGGTCATAAAACGGGGTAGCCATCTGTCGAGTAATACCCCGACTGACCAAGCTGATGGCAGAGACACCCACAACCTCCTCACAGGCCCGGACACATAATCCGCACAGGATGCAATGTTTATCCTGCAGCTTGAAGCGTGTTTTGTCCACACCTAGCTTTTCAGCTAAATCCTGTATTACTGGCACATTGGGGCATCTGGCGAGTAAAAGCTCAATCAACATACGGCGAATTTTAGTAATTCTCTCGGAATCTGTCTTAACGGTAAGCCCATCTTCAACCTGATACAGGCACGAGGCTACCAGCCTTTCTCTACCCTTTGAGGTAGTTATTTCAACCAGACAGAGGCGACAGGCACCATAAGGGGCAACGGCTTCGTTATCGCACAGAGTCGGTATGTAGATATTATTCTCCCGGGCCGCATGCAGTATAGTCATGCCCTCTTCTGCCTTGATTTCTCTTCCATTTACATTTAGTGTTACCATCTTGTCCTGTCCTTACTTTACTTTTACCGCCTCCATGTTGCAGACGCCGGCGGGGCACCTTTTTTCCTTGATGTGAGCCTCATACTCGCCGCGGAAGTAACGGATGGTACTTAAAACAGGGTTGGGCGCCGTGGCTCCTAGAGCACACAGAGAAGCATCAATCAGCACGGCTGACAGCTCTTCCAGCAGCCCAATATCTCCTTTTTTACCCCGGCCCTCGGTAATGCCGGCCAGTATCTGGCACATCTGCTGTAGTCCTTCACGGCAGGGAAGACACTTGCCGCAGGACTCCCCCTCCAGGAAGGAAACAAAATACTTGGCTACATCCACCATACAGGTCTTGTCATCCATCACGATCATGCCGCCGGAACCCATCATTGAACCGACTTTATCCAGTTCGTCAAAGTCCACCTTCAGGTCAAGCAGGCTCTCCGGGATAACACCACCGGATGGTCCTCCGGTTTGAACCGCCTTGAAGTTTCTACCCTTGGGAATACCGCCGCCAATATCATAGATGATTTCTCTCAGGGTTATTCCCATAGGCACTTCTACCAGGCCGGTATTGCTGATATTGCCTACCAGAGAAAATATCTTGGTGCCCTTGCTGCCTTCAGTGCCTATCTGAGAAAACCAGTCGGCTCCATTGTTGATTATCAGCGGCACATTCGCCCACGTTTCCACATTGTTGAGAGTAGTCGGCTGACCCCACAGCCCCTGCTCGGATGTATGAACGTATTTGGCACGGGGCTCGCCTACCCTGCCCTCCAGCGAAGCCATCAAGGCTGTGGACTCACCGCAGATAAAGGCACCACCGCCCCGGTTTACCCTGATATTAAAGTCAAACCCGGAACCCAGGATATTCTTGCCCAGAAGCCCGTATTCCTCGGCCTGCTGGAGGGCTGCCTGCACATTCCTGACGGCTAATGGATATTCATTTCGGATATAGATATAGCCCTGATGACTGCCGATGGCATAAGCGCCAATGAGCATTCCCTCCAGAATATTGTGTGGATTACCTTCCACCAGGCTTCTATCCATAAAGGCGCCGGGGTCACCCTCGTCGGCGTTGCAGATAACGTACTTGGTGTCGCCATGTGCCCGGCGGGTGGTCTCCCATTTTACTGCGGTGGGGAAGCCGCCGCCGCCGCGTCCCCTCAGCCCGGCCTTTTTGACTTCATCAATTATCTGCTCCGGGGTCATCTTAAGCGCCTTGCCCAAGGCGGAATATCCGCCAATGGCAAGATAATCATCAATTGAAGTCGGGTCAATTAAGCCATTGTTACCAATGACCAGGCGTTTCTGCTTCTTATAGAAAGGCACTTCGTTCTCATAGGTTACCTTTTCACCCGTTTTTCGGTCGGTATATAGCAATCTATTAACAACATTACCCTTGCCTATGGTCTCGGCAAGTATCTCGGGAACATCTCTTGGCCTTACCCGCTGGTAGAAAATATCCTGGGGTTTAGTAACCACCAGGGTGCCTCTTTCACAGAACCCAGGACAGCCGATACTTCTGATATCCACTTTCGCTGCCAAGTTTTGCCGCTCAACTTCCTCATGGAAGGCGGTAGTGACATTTTTGGAGCCTAGGGCTTGACATCCTGTTCCGTTACATATGGTAATACAGGGTTTATTCGGGTCTCTCTTTTCAATTATTGATTTTCTAAGGGCTTCCAGTTCGCCCAGGGATTTTAGTTTTGCCACTGGTGACATCCTCCACTAATTAATTATAGTTCTCCAGCACGGGACCGACTGCGTCAGGCGTCATCTCCCCGTGATAGTCTTCCCCGATTATTACCATCGGACCCAGGGCACAGGCGCCAACACAATTGACCGTCTCCAGAGTGAATTTAAGGTCCGATGTGGTTTCTCCGGTCTTAATCCCCAGTTCCTGCTCAATCTTCTCCCGAACCTTAGCGGCGCCCCTGACATGGCACGCTGTCCCCGTACAGACATTAATCAGATGGCGTCCCCTCGGTTCCAGGCTGAAAGCCTTGAAGAAGGTGGCGACGCTATAGACCCGACTCAAAGGAACATCCAGAGCATGGCTGGTCTCTTCCAGCACCTCTCTGGGCAGGTAGCCACTTTCTGCCTGGATATCGTGTAGAATATCTACCAGCACTGATTTATCATGCTGGTATTTTTGCAGAACTTGTCCCACTTTTTCTTTTAGCTCTTTTGCTTCCATTATTAGCCTTCTCCACTAGCTTGTAATATTCTTCTTCCACCCTCTCCTGTATCTTCTCAATGATATCATCGCTCAAATGGCGGAACCTGCCCTGCTGTTTGAGGTAGTCTTTTAACGGTCTCAGCTTGGGCAGGTCAATACTCATTTTATACTGGCCATACTCCACTTCATATAGCGGAAACATCCCCGTTTCCACCGCCAGACGTCCCAGCTTTATAACCGTATCGGTGGGGCTACGCCAGCCGGTGGGACAGACCGAGAGAATGTGAATATAAGCCGGACCGGGAATAGCGGCTCCCTTGGCTACCTTATTCATCAGGTCAAAGGGGTAGCTGTGACAGGCAGTGGCTACATAGGGTATGTTATGTGCCGCCGCAATCTCCGGCATGTTTTTCTTCCAGCTGAACTGACCGATGCTCTTCTTACCGGCGGGAGAGGTGGTGGTAGCCGCGCCGAATGGTGTCGCTGAAGACCTCTGAATGCCGGTATTCATATAGGCTTCATTGTCAAAGCAGAGATAGAGGAAATCGTGCCCTCTCTCCAGGGCTCCGGAGATTGCCTGTAATCCGATATCGCTGGTAGCGCCATCACCTCCGAGAGCTACTACCTTGGTATTCGAAGGCACCGCCATTCCCTTTCTCCTCATGGCTTTGTAACCTGCCTCGATACCGGAAGCGACCGCCGCCGGGTTCTCAAACAGAGTGTGAATCCAGGGTAAATGCCAGGAGGTATAAGGGAGCTGTGAGGCAACAATTTCCATGCAGCCGGTGGCGTTGGTGACAATTACATTATTACCTAAAGCCTTGAACGCCAGCCTTATGGCCAGGGCTTCACCGCAGCCGATGCAGGCACGGTGGCCCGGGGCAAATTTCTCTTTTTTCTGTATCAGCCGGGGAACGTATACTGCGTACTTTTCCATTATTCCCTCACCCCGTATATCTCATATTCATTCTTGCTTCCCTTGCCTGCAATCTCAATGCCTTTCTTAATGATATTCTCAAAGTCGGCCACGGTAATGTCCCTGCCTCCCAAACCTCCGACAAAGCTGACCACCTTCGGCTTCCTGTCCTGATTAAACAGTGCCGACCTGACCTCGGAGGCAAGTACCCCTCCCGGTCCACCGAAGGAAATATCCCGGTCCAGTACGATGAGGATATCGGCATCCTTAACTGACTGACGTAATTCCTCGAAGGGGAAGGGACGCCACAGGCGAAGCCTTATCAGGCCGACATCCTGGCTATCTGCCCTCATCTTATCAACAGCCACCGAAGCAGTTTCACCAACACTTCCCATCGTCATAATGACAACCCTGGCGCCATCGCTGTGGTGTTTATCTATCGGCGAGTATTGCCGGCCGAAGATTCCAGCGAATTCATCCCAGCACTCCTGAATTACGTCTTTGGAGGCCCTGATGCTCGTTTCGTGTGCCCATTTTGTCTCGGTAAAGATAACCGGTGGGGCAAAGTCGCCCATGGCTACCGGTTTATCCGGATTCAGCGGCAGAGGGTATCTATTAGGCGGCAGGAAGCGGTCAACATCGCTCTGGTCAGGGTATATTATCGGCTCAATGACATGGGTCAGAGTGAAGCCGTCCAGGTGAACCATCACCGGCAGCAGGACGCGTCTGTCCTCGGCGATGCGGAAGGCGCAGATGATGTTATCAAAAGTCTGCTGACCGTTCTCGGCGATTATCTGTATCCAGCCGGTATCCCTGACCGACATCAAATCGGAATGGTCGCACCAGATACTCAACGGCGCTGATAAAGCCCGGTTGGCCACCGCCATAACAATGGGCAGCCGCATAGGCGCCGCAACATATACCACCTCATTCATCAGCGCCAGACCCTGACTGGCCGTGGCGGTAAATGTTCGTGCTCCAACTGCCGCCGAGCCGAGACAGGCACTCATGGCCGAGTGTTCCGATTCCACCGGAATGTATTCGGCGTCCAGCTCGCCGTTAGCTACCAGTTCCGCCAGGTGTTCCACAATATGGGTCTGTGGCGTGATAGGATAAGCCGCAATAACGTCGGGATTAGCCATTTTGACGGCATCTGCAAGCGCAATTGATACCTCAATGCCTACCCTCGTGGTCATTATTCCTCCTCCTCTACCATTTTTATCACCCTTGTCCAGCATTCCCGAGCGCAAATGCCACATCCCTTGCAGTAATACATGTCAGCCTCAAAATACCCATCCTGGTTCTGCTCGATACATCCTTCGGGGCAGAAGAGCTGGCAGATACCGCACTTGATGCACTTACTGAAGTCATAGGTCGGTCGCTGTGAGCGCCATGTTCCGGTCTCATACTGCCGGGCGCTCCCGGGTTCGGTTATAATACTGCCAATATTTAAATCCTTCCAGGTTAATTCGCTCTCAGATTTAGCCATTTACGGTTGCTCCTCTATCGTAACTTCCTCATAAGCTGTCTCCATAGCTTTTATGTTACGTTCCGCCAGCCTGCCGAAACGTTTTTCCAGCGGGGCGTGGGCTGATTCTTTCTTGATGACTCCCGTTGTTTTTATCAGGGCGCCGAGCATGGTAGTGTTGACAATGGGTACCCCCAATTGCTCCCGGGCAATTTTGGTGGCGTTAACCGTGGACACCGGATAATTAATACCGAACTCGGATTTGATTTCCTTCGCTGTTTTTCTGGTATTGATAATAACCATGCCGTTCTCTTTCAGTCCTGAGGTAACATTGACAATAGTCAGCAGACCGGGGTCAAGTACCACCACAACATCGGGTTCGGTCAGGTCTACCCGGATTCTAACCGGCTCTTCACTGTCTATTCTGTTGAAGGCCTGTACCGGAGCACCCCTTCTTTCCGGGCCGAAGCTGGGGAAAGCCTGAGCATATTTACCTTCACCGATAGCCGATTGGGCCAGTAATTCGGCAGAAGTAACGGCGCCCTGCCCGCCACGGCCGTGCCATCTAATCTCAATAAGACTTTTTGTTTTAGTCATCTATTGCTCCAATTTACACCGTAAACGCCCCTGGAGCGACTTGAACGCTCGCACCCAGCTCCGGAGGCTGGTGCTCTATCCACCTGAGCTACAGGGGCCAATTACTAAAATAATAACATAATGGATCACAAAGAGGCAAGGGCTTCTATGTTGGCAGGCTATCATAGCTGAGACCGTGCCGACGCTTTCTCAAACCGCCTTCTCAAGTATTTCTCAAGTTCAATAGCGATAAAGCCAAGAAACGAAACCAGTAATATCGGTAGCCACCATATCGGCGGAAACGGTGCCGTTCTAAAAGGACTGATGCCGAATAGAGGAGAAGAATAGACTATCAGGAGCTGTAGCCCTAAAGTTACGCCGGCACCAACAAGGACCCACTTATTTGAGAACGGACTAAAGGTAAAGGCCGATTCCCTTATTGACCTTGCCGTAAAAAGGTAAATGAGCTGAATCATAATTAGAGTAGTGAAGGCTACCGTTTGCGCCTGAGTTAAGTAGTCCTCGGTACCAGCCATTACGTTGGTAAAAATAAGAAATAGGGCAAATGCCGCCACTGCTGATACTACGGATACTATCCCGACCTTCTGAAGAAACAATGGGTTAAATAGTCTCTCATTAGGGTCGCGGGGGGGTCTCTCCAGTATCCCCTTTTCCTTGGGTTCCCAGATTAGAGGTATAGAACAGCCTATAGCCATAATCAAATTTACCCACAGAATTTGCACTGGTTCTATAGGCAGACGCAGGGCAAAAACGGGTATGAGTGGTGACAGCAATACTGCCCCTATCATTACCAGCCCCTGTCCCCCGTTAGTTGGTAACAAATACAGGATAACCTTCCAGATATTGGTGAAGACATGCCTGCCCTCTTCTACCGCGGCGACTATGCTGGCAAAGTTATCATCGGTTAAGACCATATCAGCAGCCTCTTTACTCACCTCGGTTCCGGTTATGCCCATGGCTACCCCTATGTCGGCTGCCTTCAGTGCTGGAGCATCATTGACGCCATCTCCGGTGACAGCGACAATGTGCCCCCTCTTTTGCAACTGCTTGACTATTCTAAATTTATGTTCGGGAGCGACCCGTGCATAAACCGACACGCTATCCACTGTTTCGTACAAATCTTCGTCACTCATCCTTTGCAGCTCTTCCCCGGTTACTGCCCGGCTCTCACCGTCGCCTATCCCCAGTTCCCGGGCAACTGCTATCGCTGTCTGCACATGGTCGCCGGTTATCATTACAGTCCTTATTCCAGCTGTTTTGCACTTCTTGACGGCTTCTATTGCCTCCGGTCTCGGTGAATCTATCATCCCCTGGAGACCGAGAAAGGTCAGCCCGTTTAAATCCTCCTCATTGAGCGTTGTCTTCTCCTTATCCACAAACTTATAGGCTACGCCGAGCACTCTCAGGGCATCCCCGGCCATCTCATCAACTTTATTCATTACCTTATCATGGTCTAATGGCTCGCTTTTTCCATCCACTATCTGGCTCTGGCACATTTTCAGAACGCTTTCCGGTGAGCCTTTCACACAGAGTATATTTTCTGCCTCGCCCTTATTCAGGGTAGCCATATATTGATTCTCCGACTCAAAAGGTATCTCATCCAGTCGGGGAAGGTTCTTGGCAATGCCAGCTTTAGTTGCCGAGACTATCAAAGCCCCTTCAGTTGGGTCGCCCTTGATGCTAAACCCCGTCTCATCCTCTACCAGAGCCGCGTTATTGCACATATATCCCGCATGTAAGGTATCATGCAATTCCCGGCACTCTAATACCGAGTCAATCTTCCTGTCCAACAGGACGAACTCTCCCCTAGGCTCATAACCAACGCCGCTTACCTGGAAGTCCTTGCCGCCGCTGTGAATCATCACCACGGTCATTTCATTCTTGGTGAGGGTTCCGGTCTTATCAGAGCATATAACCGTGGTGCAACCCAGTGTCTCGGCGGCAGGTAACCTTCGGATAAGGGCATTTCGCCGTGCCATATAAATGGCGCCGACGGCAAAGGCAGCAATTACCGCCCCCGCCAAACCCTCCGGTATCATGGCTACAATCATGCCAGCCGTAGCGAGTAACATGTAGCCAGCCTCGTATCCCAGCCATGTTCCTAAGGCAAAGTTGACAATACCAAATGAAACACAGGTAATGATGATAAACTTGGTGAAGGTAGCCAGCTTCTTGGTTATCGGTGGTGCCACCTTCCTGGTTTCTTCCATCATTCCGGCAATCTTGCCTAACTCTGTCTGCTGACCGGTACCTACCACTACTCCCTGACCCCGTCCCTGGGTAATAAAGGTTCCATTGAAGCACATGCAATTCTGCTGCCCGGGGCTCAGGTCTGGTCTTGTGACAGCGTCAACGCTCTTATCCTCCGGTACAGATTCGCCGGTAAGCGCCGCTTCATCAACCCTCAGGTTCTTTACCGAGAACAAGCGTAAATCAGCTGGTACCCTATCACCGCCTTCAATTTGTACCACATCGCCAGGGACCAGTTCGCGTGTGGCTACATGCTTAACCTCGCCGTCCCGGGTGGCACTGCATACTGATACCAGCATCTTTTTCAAGGCTTCTAAGGAGGCTTCAGCCTTTCCCTCTTGAATGAAACCGATTACCACCGTAGCCAGGATAACCCCGATGATTACCCACATATCCATGAATTTGTCCAGCAGCCCAGCGATAAGAGCGGCAACCATCAGGACATATAGCAGGGCATTGTGAAACTGGAGCAGAAATCGGACGAATGGGCTTCGCTTCTTGACCTTCAGCTCGTTGTAGCCGTATTGTTCCAGTCTTGCTCTGGCCTCGCTGGAGGTAAGGCCGGTCTGGTTGGTTCCCAGTGCTTCAAAAACTTGTTCCGGCGAGAGCTGATACCAGCTAGTATCATCTGATAACACAGATGTCTTATTTATCATTCTATCTCATATATGTATATTCAGATAAGCATGGTTGAAACCATAATTAATTATAACAGAAACAACCATTATGAGATAGATTGCCTTTGTGGAGAGTCACCCAAGCATTATAAATATCTTACTCAGGTATGATAAATATTGAGGTTTCGTCAGTACTGCCCGAATTTATCAGGCATAACGCCAGATAAGCATCAGATGGCTTAAGGCAACTACTATGAGCATAGGTGGCAGAGCGTATTTTAGAAATCTGCCCCAGCTAATATGGTAGCCCTCTCCACGAGCTACAGCCGTTCCCACCACGTTAGCCGAGGCACCGATGGGGGTAGCGTTGCCGCCAAGGTCGGTACCCAGGGCCAGTGTCCAGGCGAGTGTTGACAGGCTTATACCACCGACTACAGAAAGCTGGCTGATTACTGGTACCATGGTAGCGGCAAAAGGTATATTATCAACTAACGCCGAAGCAAAGGCGGAAATCCACAATATAAAGGGTATGGCAATCATCACGTTACCTGCTGATACCTCGCCAATATACCCGGCAGCAGTCTTCAGTATGCTTGTTTCTTCCAGGCTACCAACACAGATAAACAGACCGAGGAAGAAGAGCAGAGTCTGCCAGTGTACACCCTTGAAAATCTCCGGCATATTTCTATATGAAGCCAGCAGTGTCAGGACAGCGACAATAACGCCGATAATAGCTACTGACAGCCCGGTCTGGGCATGGGTGACCAGCAGTATTACCGCCAGGATAAAGATGCCTGTATTTATCTTGAAAAGGACGCGGTCAGAGATGGCGGAACTGGGCAGTGGGCATTCCATCATGGTCTCGGATGGGTCAGTTTTTTGACGTAGTGTTTTGCGGAAGATGAAATAGAAATAGACGAGAGTGAATAACATGCAGGCCCAGGCTATGGGGCCGGTATTGGCGGCGAAGTCAAAAAAGTTATAGCCAAGGGCGGTACCAATGATGATATTGGGTGGGTCGCCGCACATGGTGGCACTGCCGCCGGTATTGGCAGCGAAAATCTCAGCTACTATTACCGGCACCGGGTCGAATTTGAGCAGGCGCGACAATTCAATAGTGACCATACTGAGAAACAGGAGCACGGTTATACTGTCAATGAACATGGACAAGAATCCGGAGAGTAACATAAATGAAAGAAGGATGGGTATTACCCGGCACTCTACCACGCGGGCTACATAAAGGCACAGCCAGCGGAAGAAGCCGACCTCTTCCATGCCGGATACCATAACCATCATGCCGCCGATAAAGATGATGGTTTGCCAGTTCACTCCGTAAGATTCTACATGCTGCTCACCGGGTACCCAGAATTGCCATTGCCCAAGCTGTTCCAGGTTCAGTACGTTCCAGACCGCCTCCGGGCTTCTCATGACTCCCAGGAGTACAATAAATATCATGAGGCCAGCGCCGATAAGAGCTGGAATATAGCGTGGAACTTTGCTGAAAATGATTACAGCAAGAAGTAGGGCAAAAATGCTTATAGCCAAGATTTGAGTGAGTGCTAGCATCTATTTAAGCGCAATTTGAGAACCCAATAAAATCACCTTGATTATAGCAGAAATTTGCTTTTGCTGACAAGTTTGACATTTTGGTCTTTTGCCAATAAAGTAACTAAAGCAGGAATGACAGAGGTACACCTTGGTCTGGCTTAAGCTTGTTATCTGTATATTAATCATATTCTTCTCAGGGAAGAGAGTAGCCAAATACGGGGATATTATCGCCGACAGAAGCGGTATCGGGCAGGTGTGGATGGGGGTTATTGCCATTGCGGCCATTACATCACTGCCCGAACTTTTTACCGGGATAAGCGCGGTAACCCTGGTTGACGCACCCGATTTAACGATAGGCGACCTCATTGGAGCTAATGCCTTCAATATGCTTAACCTGGCGCTGCTGGATATTTTCCATCGTAATGGCTCCCTCTTGGCAGTGGCCAGCCCAACACACCGTCTGACTACCTGGTTTAGCCTGCTGCTGGTACTGGTGGTCGCTATCTCTATCTTTATTAGCGCTCGGTTCTATGCCATGCCTGCTGGCTGGATAGGCTGGTATACTCCGGTCATTATCCTCTTATATCTTCTCTCAGTAAGACAAATATTCTATTCAGAGAGTCGGCGGCCATCTGCTCAGAAAATCAGTCTGTATCGGGGTGAAGAATCACTAAAAAGAGTTTATCTCTACTTTGTTATATCAGCCGTTTTCATCATTGGCGCTGGTATCTGGCTGGCGACCATCGGTAATGAAATCGCCCTGGAAACTGGCTGGGGGCAAAGCTTTGTGGGCAGTCTTTTCCTGGCCTTTACCACCACCCTTCCGGAAATTACCGTTTCTGTCACTGCCATGAGAATTGGTGCTATTGACATGGCTGTGGCTAACATGATAGGCAGTAATTTATTCAATTTGACCATAATACCTATAACCGACCTCATCTATGTCAAGGGACCCATCCTGGCTGAAGTTTCGGAGAGTCACCTGATAACCGCCGTAGCTGTCACGGTGATGACGCTGCTATTTACTGCCGGTCTCCGCTTCAAGCCAGATAGGTTCTACCGGCTGAGCTGGTATAACTGCACCATACCGGTGTTCTTCATTGCCGGTGCTTACTTCAGTTTTATCATGGCTTGAACTGGTGCTATAATAACTACGGTCTGAAAGAAGCATCAGGGCCTTCTCAGTAGCGACGATGGGAACTACAGGCTTGCAGAGTCTTAAAGCGATTATTCTGATTGGTGGTCCGGGGACGCGGCTTCAGCCGCTCACTGATGACATGCCAAAGTCCATGTTGCCGGTACTGAATAAGCCTTTTATGGAGCATACCATTGCTTACCTCAAGCAATTCGGCATTGAGGACATAATTCTGACATTAAACTATCTGCCTGAGGTTGTTCAGGACTGTTTTGGGGACGGCAGCAGGTTTGGCGTACGATTAACATATTGCCTGGAGAAAGAGCCTATGGGTACCGCCGGGGCGGTAAAAAATGCCGAACAATATCTGGACAGCACCTTTATTGTTCTGAACGGTGATATTTTCACTGATATGGATTTAGCTGATATGCTTGCCTGCCATCAGAATAAAGGAGCCAGGGTAACTATATCTCTGAACCGGGTGGATGACCCCAGCGCTTTCGGGGTAGTGGAGACTGATAGTGCCCAAAGAGTACAACGGTTCATTGAGAAACCGCCGCTTGCCGAAGCGACTACCAACTGGATTAATGCCGGCATTTATATTCTTGAGCCAGAAGTCTTGGAGCCCGTACCGGCAAATAGCCACTACATGTTTGAAAGGGGGCTTTTCCCTCTCCTTCTGGAGATGGGGGAACCTGTATACGGTTATCCCTTTAATGGCTACTGGCTTGATATGGGAAACCCGGAAAAATACTTCTCCCTGAATAGCGACCTTTCATTACTAAAAGTGGGCAGCCCCATCATTAGTGGTTTCGGGGGTGGGATATATTGTGACCGGGATGTTACCATCCACCCTTCAGCCAAGATAGTGGCGCCAGTAATCATGGGAAGCCGGTGCCGCATCAGTCAGGGGGTATATCTCAAAGGGCCGGTAGTTCTTGGCTCAGATTGCCTTCTTGGGGATGGTGCTAGCATAGAAAATGCCGTTTTATGGAATAATGTTCGCATTGGTGCCAATACCAGACTCAGTCAGTGTATTATCAGCAGCGATACCAGCATAGAGCCAAACACCAGGATTGTAGATTATGTGGTTACGCCTTCTCAGGCAGTACCACTGTCCCAGCCATCAGAAGCGAGTGATAAATTGTGATTAAAGGAGCGTCCATGACTGCAGAGGAATTAGAGAAGAGCGAAAAGGCAAAGAGGCAAAGGTCTGGGGAAATAACCTTCAAGTGCCAGAGTTGCCAGAGGCAAAAGCCACTTGAGGAGATGAGGGTTGTTACCCGGTTCTTCCCTATGCCCGTGATATGCCGGGATTGCGAAAAGGAAATGCGCTAGGTATCATTATTCACAGGAGAGGATTGTATGGCTGAGGAACTTGGGAAAATAGAAAAACCTGCGGTAGAAGAGTTTAAAAAAGGCAGGAAGCTGTATTTTATTCCGATTGTTTACCACGGCGAAGAAGCGCCGGACGAGTACCTGGAGAAATTTACCAAGTACTGGGAACAGGTTGAAAAGCAGATAGCAGAATTGGAATTAAAGCTCGGGAAAGTTAACAGAATATACCATGAGTTAATCCCCGCCGGTGGTGAAGATGGCAGCGAGGCGATTAAAGAACTGAATGATAAAAGCCATAAAATCATTCAGACCTGCCTGGACAAAGGCGCTCAACTGGAAGCGGTTGAAGAGGGTGACCTGCTAACAGAATTCATGGACTGGAGCCGATGCCTGATAGTAGGTCTGCAGAATCAGAAAGTATTCACCAGGGTTTATGAGTCTTATACTGAGGTTAGTAAAAAGAGAAACGAATATATAGCCGATAAGATAGATGAAACGCTCAAGACAGACGAAATCGGGATATTGCTCATGAGGGAGAATCATCAGGTTCAATTCCCGTCGGATATACAGGTTTTTTATGTTGCCCCACCCGCCCTGGACGAGATTAAGCGCTGGCTCAGAGAGCGTGAGACTAAATCAGGAGATGAGAGCTAAGACGCCCATCTACATGGCACGGTAGCGCGTGCCGGCAGTGATAACTGGTAACGCCTCAACGAGCGGGTATTTTCTTGGATTCTTTTTTTGTTCCTGCCAAGCGCCTGATATAGACGGCACCGCACTGAAGACAGGATACGTAAACTCCTTCAGTATCCCGTTCCAAAAACAGGTCACCACCGCAACGCTTGCACCCTTTAAACTTAATGATATGTAACATTGAACTTCCCGTTAGAGACAGCTGTCTCTACCTCCACAATATCATTTATATTTATATTCGCCTGACAGTATTAATCGCAGCATATATTGCACTCCTAACAATCGTTGCAATTGCTGTAATTGTTGGTATTGTAGAAAACCCGTATCACAATGACATCACAAAATACGCTTCAAACGTCACAAAAACGTCACAAATGAAACAATTGCCCTGCGGTCGTCGAGGGGAGAAGGTAAAACGAATTGAGGAAGGCTTACGGTATTGCTTTCAGGAGGAGTTTTGAGGTAGAATTTTGAAGCTGGGAGAGGTGTCCGAGTGGTTTATGGTGCCGCTCTCGAAATTTGCCACTAGG
>CAYWAU010000012.1:0-21026 GCA_964456395.1 uncultured Dehalococcoidaceae bacterium | reverse complement strand
GGAGTGGCTCTATTTTAAAACGGCGTTTGGCTCAGTTTTAGACCGTTGCCACCACGTGAAAGTAAGCGTTATCGTCCCCACCTATAATCGAGCCCGTATGGTAACCGAAACCACGGTATCAATAAGGCTCAAGGTCAGTATATAGCTTTCTGCGACGATGACGACCTGTGGCTGCCGGAGAAGCTGGAAAGGCAGATGCTGGAGTTTGAAAAAGACAGTCAGGTAGGTTTAGTTTGCACCAACGCCATGAATTTTGATAAAGATGGTGAACACGGAGCGAGGATTAAGGCCAATTTAAAAGATTTTGGGGATAGCCCAGCACCAGTCTCGCCTCTTTCCTCCTCAGAGGCCGGTGCCAGTCAAACATTGGTGCCATTACCCGGCATGTTTTCCATAAATTGACGACTGAACAGATATTATTTTACTTATCCACTATCAACTATCTTTCGCAGGTTACTTGGAATAATTCTGTATTATCTCATTCAGTGCCTCAGCAGCTCTTAGCCCACTTGCTCCTTCATGTGTTCCATATTTCCTTAAAAATTCCGTATCATTCAAGTCCACATCCATAACGCCACCAGATAGAAACCTGTCTATAGCCTGGAGGAAGCTTCTAAAATCCTGATAACAGGATGCTCGCTGCCCTAGCAGTCTTTGAAACTGCTCACCTATGTAAGGTCCAGAGTATACGAATATCGGTTTTGATGTGGTAAGTGCCTGTAAGAGCGGCGTCGAGCAAGCATCCATTACAATAGCATCAGCTACTGAAAGCAAATCCGCAAAGGAGCATTCGTTCTTGATAAACTGGCAATTTTCGAACGACTTTTCCGTCGCATACGAACGCAA
The DNA here is from genome assembly GCA_964456395.1 of uncultured Dehalococcoidaceae bacterium. Lineage (GTDB taxonomy): Bacteria > Chloroflexota > Dehalococcoidia > Dehalococcoidales > RBG-16-60-22 > CAYWAU01. Next base: position 20,180 of record CAYWAU010000012.1, on the reverse strand, counting down.
GGGAGCATCCCGACCAAATAAACTTGGGAACTCTTTAATAATAATCGTGTAATCACCATAATTCCCAAGAGTGTCTAAAATCGCTTGTTGCCTGCGCCAGTTATGATTATCTGATGGCATAGGCAGGTCATGGCGCCGGATATAAAAGTCATTCTGATGAAGATTAGTCGTTACATACACTACAACCTTCTTCTCTTGGTTCAATCTGATATATCTACTGACTCTAGCTGATTGGTGCTTCCGGGTTAATACATCTAATGAGGCTGAGCCTACCGGCACAAGCCGGGCACCAAAGCGTTTTGCCGACTCGGTGAAATACTCAACGATACCCTCCCCAAAGACAAAATGAACATTAGAACCCGTTAGGTCAAGATAATGAAATATTGGGCTGTATTTGACTCCATAGGCCCCGTGTTGCCAGGTGACTACGGGGATATTCATGTTCCGGGCAGCTTGTGATACGGAACGGCTGGTGCAAGTGGAGAAGGTTGAGCCGAGAACCAGTTTGATTCCTTTATTTTTTAGCAACCCAGAGGCTTCTTCATAAGCCTTTAAGCAAGCTAGAGTCAGCCGCTCCACCAGAAATCGAAGCCTATCCTCCACCACGGGGAAAAAATCGATGTCTTTCCATACGAAGAATCTACGAAACTCACCATCAGCTATTAGTTCTTCCCATGAATTAAGCAAGTCCTCACAATTTACCCCCTCAGAAGGTGGCTCACCCAGCCAATGTCCTAAATCATCGTCCATTCTGAAAACGGGACTAATCCCCGCAGCTCGCAATTCTTGCCAACAATCCTCCCAATTATATCCAGCACCAAAAAGGAGTACCGGCGTGCTCTTATTTGCCTGTAGATACCACTTTAATCTACCGAATAACCCGCGCCATTCCCACCTTTGAACAGCTAAAGCAAGGGCAAGTAGTTTGGGATGAGCTTGCAACCACTCCACCACTCTCACTCTCAATTTATTTGGGATACCTTGAATGTCCTTTCCTTGAGCGGGAGCATTTTCTGGGTATTGAACGCCGGGCAATATCACCACCGGCATATTCCATCCATCCAGAGCGAGAATGCGGGCATAAATTGATTCTCTATTATCAAATGAAGTATAGGCTGCCTCCGCTGAAATTCCAAAGGGATAGCTATCACTGCCGTAAATAAAAACGACATCGGGTTTTTCTGTATCAGTTATCTTGAATAATTGGAATAAGCGAACTATCGTAGTCTCATAGAGCATCTTTTGATAATAAAAGTTAAAAAGAGCTGGCTTAATCCCTAAATCTTGCAGTGCTGGGCACGCCTTTTGAAGGGTCTTGTCAATTATCTGGCAGATGTTTTCAACTTTTTGATAACTGCTTATCCCTGACTGGGAGAACTCTTGATGGGTATAATAGTCTTCAGGGATTTTATATGGTATGCCTTGCTTATCAAGCTCGTGCATTACAAAAGGAGAGAGGGCAATAAACTGTTTATGCCCCTTCATCTCATCCAGCCATTCCAAGCAGTGTGTAACCTGCCCCTCATGCTCCAGCAAGATAAGAGCTTTTGTATCTAGATTTTTGGCGTATGACCGAACGACTTCCCTCACCGACACTAACCTATTATAAATAGGAGAGATAATGTTGCTCGTATCTCCGTTTTGCTTTTCTAACATGCCTCTACATCTCCACTGAACTAGATAGTTTGTCAGCGGTAATTCCGAGCCAACATATAGCCACATAGGTTGAAGTTTAACGAGATAACCTTCGGAATTACAAACTATAGTCTCCCTTCTTCACTTCTATAAATCTCTGAAGACCTTGCTCCAGTTTGGTTTTTGGACTCCAGCCTAATTTTTCTCCTGCCTTGCTAATGTCTGCCCAGGTATGCTCAGCATCCCCTTTCTGTAGCTCAGTATAGTTTATCGCTGACCTGCTTCCTGTAAGTTCAATAACCATTCTGGCTAATTCAAGCACACTAATCCTATTTCCGCTTCCTATATTATAAGCTTCACCATCGCCCTTCTTCATTGCCAATAGATTTGCCTCAACAGCATCATCAATATATGTAAAATCCCTCGTTTTGCTTCCATCCCCAAAGATTTCAATAGGCTCATTTTTTAGCGCTCTGGTAACAAATATTGAGATAGCAAGGTCGGGGCGCATTCTGGGACCGTAAACGGTGAACAATCTGAGAGAGGTTACCTTTAAACCATAAATTTGAGAAAAAACCCGGCAGTAGTGCTCAGCCATTAACTTGGAAACCCCGTAAGGAGATGTCGGGGCATTGGGATGAGCTTCGTCAAAGGGTAAATATGCAATCTCGCCGTATACAGACGAAGATGATGCATTTATAATCTTTTTGACATTTGAATCAAGACAAGCTCGCAGGATATTTAATGTTCCGGTAGCGTTAACCTCGTGGGCTTTCATAGGGTTTTCTACCGAGACCCTTACGCCAGCCTGGGCAGCATAATGAAAGACATAATCTATCCCTTGATTTATTACTTCTTGAATCAACCTTTGGTCTTGAATATCACCTTCCACCAGCTTAAATTTCTCGTTTCTCAAAAAGGGTTTGACGTTCTCTCTTTTCAGGTTTGGGTCATAGTAAGGGTCAAAATTATCAAGGCAAATGACCTCGTATCCTTCCTTTAGAGCCCTCTCACATAAATGATTCCCGATAAATCCGGCACCACCGGTAACCAAAACTCTCATTACCAGCAAACCCCCTCGTATATCCTTGCCTCCTTTGCTTTCAATACTCCTCTGCCGTCGATAATAATCTTCCCCCTGTAATCTAAGTTATTAAATTCCTCCCACTCGGTGATAATAAGGATGGCATCGCAGTTCAAAACATCCTCTTTGGACACATATTCTATCTGAGGGAATAACCTCTTGAAGTTTTCTACTGCCAGGGAGTCATAAGCCTTGATTGTAGCTCCTTCTTCCAATAAAGCTCGGACAATCATTATAGCTCTCGACTCCCTTACGTCATCGGTCCCCGGCTTGAAAGCCAGTCCCAGGAGACCTATGCTAGCGCCTTTTAATGAGATATGTTTTTTAAGTAATTCCACAGGCTTTAATGCTTGCTTCTCGTTCAGCTTCGACACTTCTTCTAAGAGTCTTGGGGCATACCCCGTTTCTTGTGCCCCTGCTATTAACATTCTAATGTCTTTAGGAAGACAGGAGCCACCAAAACCTATGCCGGCATTCAAAAACTTGCCTCCAATCCGTTCATCAAATGCCATGCCTTTTGCCACTTCATGCGTATCTATGCCAAGTTGCTTGCAAATATTGCCAATTTCATTTATGAATGATAACTTCATTGCTAAAAAAGCATTGGAGGCAAGCTTAATCATCTCCGCGGTTCTTAAATTTGTCCGCAAAATAGGAACATTGAAATCGTGATAGAGGTCTAACAGCATATCCCCAGACCTTTTATCAAGTTCCCCTATAATCAATCGCATCGGATTCATAAAATCATAAACTGCCTTCCCCTCCCTTAGAAATTCTGGAGCCATACACACACCAAAGTCATTCCCCGCTTTCTTCCGCGACCTCTCCAGAATGGGAATAACAATCTCTTCAGTCGTACCAGGAGGCACCGTGCTTTTTACAGCAATTACGCAATAATCATTTCCTCTTTTCAATGTGTCTGCGACTTGCTTTGCTGCCTCGGTTATATCTTCCAATGACACGGAACCACCCTCACTCGGAGGCGTACCCACGCATAGGAAAATCATATCTGAGCCTACGATTCTTTGATAATCAGAACTCGCTTCAATCTCAACCTGACTTAAAATCTCGTTTAATCCCTCTTCATAGATGGGATACACTCCGTTATTTATTGTTTTTATCTTCTCTTCATCAATATCTACGAGGGTAACTTTATTACCTAATTTGGCGAGGCAGGCTCCCGCCACAAGACCGACATAACCTGAGCCTATTATTGAAACTCGCCAAAATTCTTTCATTAGACCTTAACTTACCTCCCTCAGAAAAGTCCCCCAACTCCTTATGTATGTGCGTTATAAGCAACTTTAGCACCGGACGCTAAGTTTCAGGGGTGCTTATCTCTCCCTCTCCAGATAATAACCAACCCCTGGTTAATGTGCTCACTTTCCTCTCGAATCCCTTCCATGCCTCTGCTATGCCCCAAGTAGGTAACATTGATTTTATTATGGCCTCTCCAGAAGATATCGCAGGTATCGTCGGCTTCCCCTATTGAAGTATATACTCGGAGTAAATAGGTGCCATCGATTTCTTCGTAGTGAAGCAAGGGGACTGAATAAAGCTGGGATTTATTGGTAATGACTGCCACCCCCTTTTCTTCGTCAGAGATATCCATCCAGCCTTCGGTAGCCCCCAGACAATGGTGTGTCGACACACTCAAGCTCACTGCCTCATCTTGGGTCACGTTTCTACCCTTTAGATAGAATGTTTCGGGCGTATAGCCACCATTTATCGTGGAATACCTTAGACTGTCCACATCAAAAGCCTCGGGATTGATGGTCAATATCCCCAGCCTGAATGATAATGGTCTGAAGTCGTTCAAGCGAAAGTGATACTGTACATCTAGACGAGGCTCGTCCCGATAAATATAGAATGTTTTCCATAGCTGTCCTAAGGGGCTTTCAATTCGACAGCGAATGGGAATTCTAATGGGGAAGTTGCCTGGCGTTGAGGAGAATATTAGTTCAGTCTTGGTAAGGTCGGTAATTTTCTCACTGGAAGAACGGCCAAGAGCTATCATATTGGCTGAATAGAAATCAGCGGCTAATTTGATATTTTTGAAATAGCCATGGGGCAATGTTCGCACCAGGCAAGCCTCAGAGACCTCAGGGAAGAAAAGTTCTTTTATCGCTCCGCCTCGCAACTTCGACAAATAGACCTTTACCGAAGGCGTCTCAACAAAATTTTCTCCGAGAAGAACGTTATCCGGAGCCAATTTCGGAGTGGGCTGAGCTACTAGCTGCCCTTGGGCGATAGAGTAAGCACCTATGGATGGCTTAATGACTAGCGTTGTCCTTCGGATAGTGCCGTCCTTATAGGTCTCGGTGTTTTCTTCCTGCGTTATCACCTCTTTCCCATTTATCAAAACCTGAATATGTCCTTTCATCTCTCCCGGCTGAAAATGCACTGGTAAGGCAAACGGTGTTCCCTTCCATTCATAATTACTCGGGTTAAACAGAGCGAAATCCCTATCCACCGTTACTGAGTCGGTGAGCTGGTTGATAAATTCCTCTGATTTACTCAGTGCCATTCCCATTTTGTTCCTGAACAGAATATACTTTTCATCGGTAGTATAGGTTCTGAAGTCGCTACCCCACAAATAGATTAGGTCTCTCCATAGTGCATCTACTTTCTCATCAGTATAGCCACCGTGTCTGAGCTTCATCAGTGACTCTATTTGGCCAATATTACGGAAAAGTTGGAAGCACTGAGTATTGAGCTTGATATTATCCCGGCCACAGACAGCCCAACGCGTAACATTATATTTCTCCTGTTTCTTACAAGGTATGGGATTCTCAGGGGACTCCAACCTTATCTCATGCTTGGAGGGAAACAGCCTTGCCACCTCCGATGGGGTAATCAATTCGAACCTTTCATCCTTTTCCAAGTGGCTCAGAAGTAAATCAATTCGCCCCACTTCTCCCTTGGGATAAGTTTCGGCATAAGCCATATCATGGTTGCCAGGGCGATAATCAAAAATCTCCCAGTCTGAGCCGTACAGCAAAAAGGCTCTATCCTCCCTTTGCGAATAGTGGGACTTGAGATAATCCAGGTATTCCTCCAAACTCATTTCACCATAGACAAATCTCTGAAATTTTTGAAAGGCGATAGATGAGTTCCATACCACCACCATCCTCATTCCATCCTGCCCCACCACCCATTGCGTTGCATAACGGTGACTTTCGGGACAAGGGTTATAAGCGGTGATGTTATCCCAATCCATTATTAGGTTCTGATATCCATTATCACGGTAGAGCTTTAGCATTCCGCTGGAGTATGTCTGTTCATTGGCGTAGGCAGTAATTGGTGTTCTTCCCAATAATCTCTGGTATTGCTCATTGCCATAAGCTAGATTTCTGGAATTGAGTGGGGCTGGGAGCAAGGGGAAGATGGTCTGAGAATGCCCGGAGCCGATGAGTTCACACCTCCCCTTATCCCAGTAATCAACGAGGGTTCTGATTAGAAGTGGGTCTTCCCGGCTAATAATCTCCAGGGTATCTGAAGGAAATTCAAAGCCCAGTTTAATATTCGAATGCCTACTGAGTAAGTCAACAATTGGCCAGAAACAGCGGTCTATGACCTGTGAATACTGCTCCTCAGGAATGGAGGAGAATCCAAGGTTGCCATGAAACACCGTATAAAGATATAGTTTGGTCATGCTCGGCTCACAGTCTGCACTTTTAACATCATGCACATAAGTACTTTCTTAGCTGAGTAACCTCATTCCTTAAGCATTTCTCACCATATTCGCCCGGAGGAATAACCCCCTCAATCACAGTGTTAACCTCACCAGCGAGATTCAAAGCTGATAAAGATTTAACGAGGTTATTATTTTTGAGCGTCAACAGGCTATGGGAAGTCATGAAATCCGCTCCCATAACCTTAGGGTCATATAAGTTTTGGGGTTGAGAAATATGAATTTCCTTTATCTTATTCCGAAACGTCTCAAAATAAATACCCAAACCCGGTTCTCCGGTTTCTTCCATTTCCATGATGTGAGCCGTATCCAATACAAGGTCAAGAAACCCGTACTCCTTTAAAATGTTAGAAATTTCGGAAAAGTGGTTCCCGAAGCGGGACTCTTTTCCCAGAATTTCTATGGCAACATACATATCGTTTACTTTCAGGCGTTCTAAAACCGAAAAATCCTCTATATTATCGGGATGGACACAAACGCCCTTAATATTACCACACTTGGTGATAAATTCAGCCATAATTAAGAAGGAGTTATCCGTAAAAGTGTTAAAACCAAATCGCTTAGAATAGGACGTATGAAGGTGAATTAACACTCTTCCGAATTTTTGCAGATGGACTGCTAACTCACTAGCTGATTTAAGATGATTGAAAAGGAAATACTGCTCATCCAGCGTTATTTGAACGTTTAGCTTATTCTTTTCGGCTAGCTCCACACATCGGTGAAACCTTTTTAAGAAGTTTACTTCTTTGTTATCCAGGATTACCCCCGCATCTCTTAGAAAAAGATTGAAGGACTTCATTTCCCTATGCTTCTTTCTTGAGTGATGACCTGTCACGCCAAAAAAATATGAACATTATTTATCCTGTAATGATTTCAACGCTCTTGATTGCCTGTCCTGCCCTCGCTTCGGCTTCTTTCATGTTTTGACCGACAGCTATCACACATCCCGCTCTCTTGGTATGATCCGTGACTCTTTCCACTCTGTCTCCTACCTTAAGATACAGTTTCTTAAGTATTACCCAGTCCCGTTGGTCCAGTACATCAAATCCCCTGATAGCCTTAACGATACCCGGTTTAGGGAAAAAGAATCGGATGACAGCAGATTGCCTGTATTTTGGTATGAGCTCACGGACATCGATAGGTATGCCTACGGCCATCTTGATGAGCTGTTCAACGAGATTGACCCCGTGAGTCAAAGGGATAGAATGAGAGCAGGCATAACCTCCTCCCAACCTCGTCGCGAATTCCAAAACCACAACACCTTTCGGAGAACAGATTAAATCACCTTTCAAAGGCCCGTTCACTATTCCAAGAGTGTCAGCGGCTTTTTGGACAATCGCATCCATTGTCTTCTTCTCTTCTTCGGTAATATCTGCCGGAAGCCAACCTCCGTTTTCAATCATATAAGGAGAAAATCGGTCAAGAAATTCGTAATTTCGCCCTGAGTACATAGCTGTATAACACCTTCCGTTCACAACAAGAGTCTCCGAACTAATCTGAGGACCCGATACGAATTCTTGCGCGAGAATTGAGCCAGTTTGAGAATAAGAGAGCGATTCATGAAAAGCCCATTCCGTATCAACTTGGCGCGTTAATCTCAGAACGCCTCTGGCTCCCCTGTTATCCAGAGGTTTAATGACCAGCGGGTATCCCCACTCAACGATAACGCCTTTTAACTCCTCGACTGATTTAAGTTCACGGAATTTCGGCACCGGTATGGCGTTCTTCTGGAATGTCGTGAGCTGGAGCAGCTTATTGGAAGCTAATTCAGCCGATTGAATTGAGATGCTCTTTAAGCCGAGTTCATTCGCCACCTTAGCTACGGTCACAGGGACATCATGGGCGATTGTCATCACCCCATCTATAGGATGTTCCCGGTTGAACTTTTTTACCTCTCTAATGGTGCCCTCCGTATCATAGGTACTTGCAATAATTCTTTCTCTGGTAAGACAGAACGCTGGTGCTTTTGGATTAATGTCAGAGCCAACGACATTTAGCCCCATCTTCACAGCAAATTCGTAGGCGGGTACCTGTTCTTCACCCGCCCCTATTATCAATAACCGTGCCCTTTTTGTCTTATCCAATCCAACCACCATCATTTACTGAGATAGTCTGCATGCTCATCTAACTAGACTCATCAGAAACAATAAAAACGGCACCCCCCTATCTTTTCATATATACACCAATCGTTTTATTATCGATTCCCGCTCGACTAATTCTCCTTGAGTAACCTCATCATCAAGTTATTTGAAAGCTAAATAGAATATATTCTGCTCGTTCACACCTGCCATTTTGAAAGACCGGACTATTTCTTTACAGCTGCTGTACGGCATTACTATAAATACATTGTCTTTACATTTTTCCTCTATGTTCTCCCTTGTCCTTTTCAAGATGGGATAGAGCACCGTGCTGTCGGTTTTATCGAGATTTAATACGTAGTCCAGGAAATATTTAACGTTCAGTTTTCGAAAATCAAATTCAAAAATTTGCATGAATTCCATGAACTCGTGCTTGGGAACGAAGGGGGAAATAGATACAGGTCTTCCATTTTTCATCAATTGAAGCAGCCTGCCTCTGAAAATCCCTATTTCATCTTTTATGTGGTGAAAGATAGTGGATGGTAAGCTGAATGTTTGATTGCAGTCTCTACATGTCACCAGAAATTCTCTGATTTGGTCTAGGGTTATATGGTAATGCTGATACTTAATGCGGTTACCGCAATGGGGGCAATCTACTTTCATTGTATATAAGAAGGTTTTTCTATCCTCATCCCAGCGTTCCTGCTCCACGGAAACGGCCTTGCCAACCATCCTACGGATTACACTGCTTCTAGCTCTGGGTGTTTCTTTATAAAAAATACTGGCGAGCTCGTCGTCGGTAAGTTTGGTCATGTTCACCGGTGGGCATCCTTTTTCAATGTATTCCAGCTTGTCAGGTATTATCTTATTTTCAAGGCAGTATTTGTAAATTGCCGAGCCCGGGTAAGGAATTACGCGGCCCAAACCACTATGATATTCATGTCCATGCTTCCTCCACCATTCCAAGGTTTCCCTGGCCGTTTCCAATGTTTCCGCTGGGTCTCCGAAGATAAAGCCCCCCCGCGCGCTGATGCCGGCTTGTGTTGTCAGGGCTATCGTTTTCTCTGTCTGAGAGAAACTTATATGCTTATTCATGCTTCTCAAAACCTTATCGGAAGCGGATTCCAGCCCGTATCTGATTTGAAATAAACCGGAATCCTTTAACTTGGCGATAGTATTAGAAGTAATCTTAGCGTCACCGCGCATTGACGTCGTCCATTTCAAATTCATATTATAACCGCTCATTCTGTCGCAGAATTCATTCAGTCTTCTTGCGTCCATGGCAAAGAGTTCGTCTAGGATATAGACTATATTTATATCATATTTTTTGACCAGGAATCTCAATTCTTCAAAAAAAGAGTCTAAAGAGCGTTGCCGGTATCTCCTGCCTAAAGGATGGTAACAGAACGTGCAATTAAACGGACATGAGCGACTGGCCGCCATCGGTATACAACGCGGCTTGTCAAATGGATACAGGAAAATCTCATCGGCCGGCCGCTGATAGTCAAGATATTTTTCAATCTCAAAACCGTCATAATCAGGATATGGTATGTTGTCAGGGTTTTCTATCACTTCTCTCGGTGGCGTTGTGACTATCGTTGCGTTTCTATCTTTGTAGATGATTCCCTTTATATTCTTGAGCTCATCATCATTTTCGAGAGTTCGAACCAGCTCGACAATGGTTTCTTCACCTTCGCCTATAACCCCTACATCCATGGGCAAAGCCTTAATCATGAGCTCGGGCTCGCTGGTGACAAGGCCGCCTCCAGCAATAGTGATAACATTTTTCTTAGCCTCTTTGGCAGCAGTAAGGATATATTTGACCATATTATAATCAAGGGATAAACCCCCGGTGCCGACAATATCAATATCCTTTGACACTACTTCTCTTCTTATTACCCTGTCTGCGGGCTCGTCCGTATTATTAAGGTTTAAGCACTCTACGTCGAATTTTTCTTTTTTCAAAGCGGCGGAAATATAGGCGATTCCAAGAGGAAAGAAGTAAAAATCGCCAACGTTGGCCACTTCCTTAGGTGGTATCATTAAAATTCGCATTTGTGGTTACCCATTTCCCGCATCATAGTAATTATACCTGTGCCTGCTCCAGTTTCTTATTTATTGATTAGTATTGCCGGCAAATGTAACGGCTAGCGAATCACCAATACCACTGACGATCTCCCAGGTTTTGTCATCCAAAGTAATCCCTTCCCGCAGAGACTTTTCCCGATGTTCCACTTCAGGCTCTCCCGGGAAAAGTATCTTCTCAAAACCGGCAGCTTTTTCAGAACCAGTTACGGCGTTATAAAGCAGTTCAACGTCTTTGTCGAAATCGGCTCTTTTTCTAAATAAATCTGGCCTCATGGCCCAAAACAGTAATCCGTTCCCTTCCACGTAACCTTCAAAGACCGAGCAGCGTCCACCGGTAAAAATGCCGCCCAGTATCTCCATCATGACGCATAAAGCGGAGCCTTTATGCCAGCCGATAGGCAGAATTGAACCCCCGTTATAAAAATCATTGGGGTCAGTGCTCAGATTGCCATATTTGTCCTGAATCATGCCTTCCCTGACCCGTTCCCCTTTGTTTCTGGCTACATTTAATTTACCTTCCGCTGATGCCGCAGAAGCAAAGTCGATTTGAATGCTTCTCCCAAAGTTCGATGGCACCGAACAGGCGATGGGATTTGTCCCCATCACACTCTCTCTTCCCCCGTAAGGCGCGACGTTGGGACCCCCGCCGTTGCAGAACGCCACAGCAACAAGGCCTTCCCTAGAAGCCATCGCTACATAGTCACCAAGACGCCCCACATGATACATATTATAACAACCAACCATAGATAGGCCGTTCTCTCTCGCTTTCTTAATGGCCACCTCCATGGCGAGTGTCGCCGCAATTTGCCCGAAAGACCTGTTGCCATTTACATTCGCGTAACAGTGGGTATTTACCTCAAGGGCTGGTTTTGCCTGTGGAGCGATGTCACCACTTTTAATCGCTTCAATATACTGCTTTATGCGAATGACACCGTGCGAAGGATGACCAGCAAGATTGGCATCAACCAGCATACGGGCGACACATTCCGCATGCTGCCTGGGCACATTGGCCGCTTCAAATATCCTCTTTGCGTAATCGAAAAGGGCGTCCTGGTGAATTAAGGGCATGATTGGTCACCTTCACTGTTTTTGTTCTTGCTGCCTCATTTTAAGGGCGGCTTCGGCTACTATTAAATCAAAGGGTTTATCTATATCAACCGTTAAAAAAGAGTCGTCCATAAGTAAGGGGAGTATCTTTGTTCCGGACACAGAATGTTTTTCTAGGATAGTCGAAGCCCGTATAACGTCGAGCACTCCGTCATGCCAAAATACTTTGGGTAAATCTTGACGCGGCATATTATACGATTCTTTTCCCCGTAACTGAACAAAAGGCTCAAGATATCCTTTTTCTATTTTCCACATCTTATAGGGCGTGATTGGCGTTTCGGTTATCGTCCTCAAACAATCGGCATCTGGGTCTTGTGTAATCATCTGTATGGCTTTTTCAATAAGACCGGGCGGGCGGAGAGGAGAAGTCGGCCTCAAATGAACGACCAACTCCGGGGTATAGGCTTCGTGTTCCCTCAGCCATTGGAGCGCGTGCCGGAATACAGGATAATCCTGTGTGTCATCCTGAGCCAGTTCCGATGGCCGTAGAAAAGGGACTTCGGCTCCATATTTCTTAGCCGTGCCAGCGATTTCCGAATCATCGGTAGACACAATGGTTCTTTCAATCAAAGGACATTCCAGGGAACGCTCTATAGAGTAAGCGAGCAGTGGCTTACCTGCCAGAGGGGCGATACTTTTCTTGTGGATACCTTTGGAACCGCCTCTGGCGGGGATAAGAGAAATAATTGAGGGCATCTCGCCACCTCCTCAGACAACCACTGTCGGCAGGTCAGCAGGGTCGACACTGCATCCTAGCTCCGGCCTTCCGGCAAGCGCACGTTTTAATTCTTCATCCACAGGCTCAACCGCGTCTTTAAAAATCAAGCGGATAAGGACGGTCCGCGAATCCTGCCCTGCCATTTCGCTTAGATTGAATGGTTGATGATTGGCTTGTTTTTTTATGAGGAAACGGGCAACATCACTCTCAATAGAGAATGCATTCGCCCAGCGGACATTAATGGTGTAAAAGCCGTCTTCTTCACGGAAGCGTATACGGTCGGGGACGATAAAATATTTACCCAAATCAACGGCTTCCGTAATTTCAGGCGGTATCTCAATCGTATACGGAACACGGATATTGCCAGGCCCCACGAACAGAGGGTCCCTGCCGTCCATTTTCTTGAAATAGGCAAGGGCGGCTGAGCGACATCCAGATAAGCAAACATTAATATATTCACATTCGGCGCATCCTTCAAAAAGATAGGAGCCGTCGTGCCACTTTCTCATATTTCTAAAGACCCCTTTGATGCCGATGTCAAAAACATTGCCGTAGCCGACTTCTTCATGGGTACAGGCATGTGCTATCCCATTTGCGTTCAGGCACATGCGATTACCCCGCTGCGCCGGACAGCCCCGCCCCACAAAATCCCGGTATTTTTGTAAGTCACCCAGAACGCAAAGAGGGTAACTGACCAGTGTGCCGATAGAAATACCAAAATCCTCTTTGGCCTGTATTAAATCGTCCAACGCCCTGAGTGCCCCCTCCACGTCCAATCTCAAATCAGTTTCGTTCGGGTTCTCCACATTGACCGCAGGCACCAGGCGGGTGGCAAAAAGACGCTGGATACCCAGCTCAGCGCATAACTTGGCGGTCTCATAAACATGATTCTTATTTGGCTCAGAAATAATCATATTGGCGCTGACCCGGATGCCATTCCTAACGACAGTCTTGATACCCTTGATTATCTTTTCCAGAGCGCCCTTTCTATTCATCATATAATCATTTGTCTCGTGGTCATGCGAATTCAAGCTGGTGAGCACGTGGTCCCAGCCTGCTTCGCTTAAGCGTCTGACCTTTTCGGGGGTTACCAGCATTAAGTTTGAGTTAATACTTGTGGAAATTCCGGCTGCCGTTAGCCGACGAAGCGCATGCTCCAATGTTTCAAAGTTCATAAATGGCTCTCCGCCAGTCAGGACCACATGAAATACGCCGTCAGCAATAATCATATCGATCAGCCGGTCCATTTTATCAACAGTAACTTTATCACGCGTGCTTGCTGCATCGGCGCGCCAGAAGTTATAACAGTGACGGCACTTCAGATTGCACCCAGATGTAAGCTCAAGGTTGAGCATAACAGGTGCTGATAGCACCTTTTTCTTTCTCTGCATAAGCTTAGTCTTTCTTGACAGCATGAATCTCCAAAGATGTGGGTGGTAAAAGTTCGCGTTTCACCATGTAATCATCCAGGAATTTCAGGAAACTTGCCAGTTCATATTTGTATTTACCCCTTAATCCCCCGATTAGTTTATCAATAAATGCGTCCGAAAACGACTTGGTTTTTATGATAAAATAGCTTTCGACCGCTCGAATAATCGCCTCGGCATTATCTGTGATGTTATCCAGGGGAGACTGAGCGTAATTATCCTCAAGCACGTATTCCTTGAAAATCTCAGTTACTTTCTCCTCCCAGAGTGTGTCTGTCCATTTCACGCCAAGCTTTTTGTCAAACGGCTCCCAAGTCGGCAAAACCGTCCTTAACACTAAAGCGAAACGAGCCGATTCTTCTGTAAAATGTGCCCGTACAGGTTCGGAAATCAGGAGGTTTGCACCTGGCTTCATGGCCCGATGCACCTTGCTCAAAACATCCTTCGTATTAGCAATATGGTGCAACGAACGAAAAAAAACCACGCTGTCAAAGCTTTCTGAAGGGAATTCCATTTCGGTAAAATCCCCGCAGCGATAATCAAGCCCTCCGAAGGTATCAGTAAACGGATTCTCTGCCTTGTATCGGTTCGCGATCTCAATACTTTTTGGTGAAAGATCGACACCCACCACATCCAATCCGTTTCGCGCCATTTCCAGAGAAAGCATCCCATACCCACAACCCGGTTCAAGGACTTTGCCCCCTCGACTCTTGGCTTGCTCAATAATAAAATTGATCCTGGGCATCCAGTGGATCTTTACAAATTCGGGGTCTCGCCAGACATTGTTATAAAACCAGCTGACCTTTTTCAGCTGTCTCAGGTCGGGGACAAAATCATGCTCAATCCTCTCCTCGGCCTGTATATCGAATGACTGTTTTTCCAGCTGGATTAGCTTATCGTAATCCATATCATAATCTTACTATGTAAATACATATTGGGCAAATTATATATTTGATATTATGTTGTTAAAATGGTATTGCCGGGCTTATCTCACCCAGGCCCCGCCATTGACGCTTAATGTTTGCGCCGTCATGTAGGCGGACTCATCGGACGCGAGGAAGATGGCGGCTCCAACCATCTCGTCATAGCGAGCAAACCTCTTTAGTAACATCAACGATAGAGCTGTCTCCCTAACGTCGGGTGACATGGTTTTCTCGGTGAATTCCCCGGCGATGACTCCCGGCGAGAGGGCATTGACGCATATGTTGCGTGGTCCGAGGAATCTTGCCAGGTTGTGCGTCAGCGCCATGACCCCGGCCTTGGCGGCAGCGTACGAAGGCGTTCTCGGCCCGCCGTATTCCCCGGAGAGAGAGGCGATGTTGATAATATGGCCGTAGTCCGTAATATAGGGCAACACCTCCTGGCAACAGCGGAAAACGCCGCTTAAATCCACGTCGATAACCTCGTTCCACTCTTCGTCCGTCTGCTTATCAAAATCGGCGGTGCGATTGACGCCAGCGTTGTTCACCAGGACGTTGATGTGCCCGAATTGCTCGGCCACTTGTTTAAAGGCGTGGCGAATGCTCGCCCGGTCCCGCACATCTAACTGCAAAACCAGCTCAGCATTTATTTCCCTGGCAATCTGTTGGGCTTTTTCTTTTTGTGTAACATGAGTAATCACTACTTTAGCCCCTTCTCTCGCATAGCCACGCGCTATGGCTTCACCGATACCTCTACTTGAGCCGGTGACGACACATACTTTATCTTTTAACCGCATAACCTTCACTCCTACTCCAGAGACTCGTATTCTTTTCTCGCCGCCGCCGGCAGCTTTTTCCAGCTCTCGAGAAATTCCCTTTCGCCCAGCTGGAAGATTGGATTCTTATATACCATTTGCCAGCAAGCAGGCGGAACTGTTAAGACATCAGCGCCTGCCACGATTGCTTCTATCAGGTAATCTGGATTTCGCATTGAGGCGGCTATAAATTTGGTTGGGCTTTGCATTTCGTCTATGGATTGCCTGAGCTGCCAGATGGCCTCCTTATTACTTAATCCAAACTCTTCCACTCTACCCACAAATAAACTGACATAATCCGCCGCCAGCTTAATAAAGGGAATAGCCTGGGAAGGGTGAAAAACAAGCGTAACATTCATCTTGATGCCTTCCCTCTTCAATTCCTGAGCAGCAACCAATCCCGTAATGGAAGCCGGAACTTTAACTACTATGTTTTCGGCGAGTTTATTCAATTTAAGCGCGTGCTTCACCATTTGACTTGGTTCAGTATAGGTAACTTCTACACTCAGAGGCCCCTTGACGATTTCAGCGATTTTCTTTATCTGAGAAATAGGGTCGCCGCCTTCTTTGGACAGTAGAGCTGGATTGGTCGTCACGCCATCGACAAGTCCCAGCGGCTTATAGAACTTAATCTCTTCAATTGAGGCTGTATCTAAAAAGAATTCCATATACACCTTCCTCTAGCCAGTATTTTATAAGATAAGAATATCTACTCATCTATTGGTCATCTGTTTGTTGTGGTTTGCAACAAGCTACAAGCAATATCGATATAGGGCTCAACCTGACGCCTTCCTTCAGCTATTCGAGAGGCGATAGCGGCTACTTGGTGCTCTCTGTCTGCCAGTACTTCGCGGCAAAGGTCTTCAATTAGCTCAGGAGTAAGCTGTGACAGCTCCACGCTAAATTTATCACGATTAAGCCACTTCATAAAACCTGTCACTTTGGGATTATATCTTATCGCGATTGGCGGAACTCCCGCAATCGCCGCAAAGACATTTGCATGATGGCGAGCTGCAATCGCTATAGTCGCTACCCGATATAGCGCCATGGTTTGATGGACAGAAAGAGGTCCACGGACAACGTATGCGGACTCACTCCTCGTCATCCTGTGTTTGACAAGTTCAGCTATATATCTGTCATCCTCGGTTGGCAATCCGTGTTCATATGAACACTGAGGGATAAAAATCACAGTGCCCTCCAACTTGCTAATTAACCGATCACAGATACTCGCTACTACTTGGACGAAGCCCGGCGTGTCCATGCATGCGTTTGGAGCCATATCCCGGATTGACATAGCGATAGTGGGTTTAGGTCCGTGCGGTATTGCTTCCATCTGCAGTACTTCTTCCGTGAGACCAGCGGCTGGTGGCATCAGTCCAATCACCGGGTCTGGTAGCACAACATAATCGCTCGCATCAAAGCCCAGTTTTTTCACTTCTATAGCCGCCAGTTCGTTCCTGAGTGTCAAGACGTTAGATGCATCGATGATAAAACGTGATAGGTCTCGCCCATATTTAGTTTCAAAAGGGGCGAGCGATACTCCATATAACATCACTGGCTTTCGGTACATTTTAGCCATTATCACTATGATAGCAAAATATGGGATATAGCCTCGAAGAAGATCAATGGTAATATCGGCAAAGACCTCACCTGCCCCGATCACTATCAGGTCACTCGTCTCAATCTCTTCCAAAATGCGTTTTAAATGTTCTCGACTATCACCGTAGTTGAATCCGTAGTACCACTTGCCTAGACTTTCTTCCTTTGAGTCATAGTCAATATTCTGAATTGAGCGGAGTCCATATTGAGCATAACTGTTTTCCCAAGCGTGTCGGGCAAGCACTACGCCATCAAACTGTCCAATTCGAGCCCGAAGTCCCTCTACTATAAAAAGTAGAGACGCTTCATCGCCCATACTTCTTAGTCCATAACCTTCTGATACAAAGATTATTTTCTTCACAGTCAAACCACCTCATTCATAAGCTGCCAAAGTGGTGACTTCGCATCGCCTAGCCTAGTTACTCATTTTGCGTTCAATAATCTGTGCCTAACGTGGACACAAAGTATACTAACCCAAATCCTTTTTCATGGGCGTCGATGGAATACAATGTCTGCAAAGGGGTGGATATCTCTTATTCATGACATCATTCCGAAAGCGCTTATATTCTTCCTTATCCCAAACGTCCTTTAGCCCTTCCTCTATGGCATTCCCGACCTTATACTTTCCATGAAGATCGTTACAACACAGAAGGACATCTCCATCGACGGTGATAACACAGTCTTGAAAGCGCAGACAAGGCTCCGAATCCTTTGAGGTCAACTCATTATTTCCCCCAACCGCATACCTGGCAACTTCATCTTCGACAAAATATTCTCTAACCAGTTTAATGTAATCTTGATTTTGAGTATTTTTATAAGCATATAATGATTTGATATATGTATTATCGACCCCGATTTCCTCGCACATCTTCTTAAACAAATCTACTTCATGCCTATTTTTACTATTGACAATAAACTGCATTTCCACAAAAGGACGGGCTAGACTCAGCCGCTTTCTTTCTTGAATTAATTTCTTGATATTGCTTATCACTATCTCGAAGTTAGCTCCTACTCTAATCTGTTCATACGTTTCTTTGGTGGCGCCGTCAAAGGATACGATATATCTGTCCAGCCCTGAATCGAGCATCTGGGTTATCTTCTCAGGAGTCAATAGCATGGCGTTGCTGTATATCACCGAGGGTATATTTCTTCCACTCAGGTACTTGACCATCTTAAAAATACTCTTGTTCAGTAGGGGCTCTCCGCTATATGTAAAATTCATCTGAAAATTGAATTTGCCCTCAATTTGGTCAATAATTCTTTTGAACTGATCGAATGTCATATATTTGTTCTTGCGGTATCTTGTCACCTCTTCCCCCTCTATGTAGCAGGGGCAAAATACACACCTAATATTACACAATGGTGTCACCTCAATAAGGATAGATCTGGGGTATTCTTTGTTTAACTGCAAGTACCTGCTTAAGTTTTCTTTGAACTTTTGATACTCAGTCATTTGGCTTGCCCCTCCTATGGTTAATATGTTTCGTCACTAAAATATTTCTTCAACTGGTCTGGGGAACAAATATTCGTATTTCACTCCAGGAAAATTACGTTCAACATCACTACGAATAACCGATTGTAGTAAGTGGTTGGCGGGTGTAATGACTACGATGTCAAGACTGTCTGCTCGCAATACCTCGGGCGGTTGAATGAGAACCCCCATCATATTCTTGCCTTGTTTGACCGGATTACGATCTGCCAAAGTGCACCGTTCCGCATCAATCAAGTCGGGATAACGGGTCATCACACTGAACAGGTCGTCGCCGGCACCCCAAATCGCTACATGATGGTGACTCGCTAACACGTCTTCAAGCCACTGCGCCCTCTCCTTGAACCAAGCATTCCTCAGTTCAATGTTCTTCAAAAATGAAGTCGTGCTCATTTCGGCAGCGCTACGCTTAACGGCCACAATCAGCAGGGTAGGAGTGTTGAAGGCTTGATTGCTACCCATGTATATCACGGTTGTGCCCAAGCTTTGTAAGGCGGATGCTAAACCAGCACCGTTAAAATGCGAAAGGTGCCCAGGGTGTATATCCTTATCCTGTACAGTGGCAGCCGACTCAAGACGGGCTAGGTATTCAGTCGAAGGTACTTCCGCGAATATGTAGCCCCCCGGCTTCACTGTCTTAACCATGGTTTCCAGCCAAAGGCGAGGGTTTTGGACATGCTCTAGAGTACCCATGCTTAATGTCAGGTCAAAGGCGTCTACCAGCCCCATAGCCTCAATGTCAAGGCTTTCCAACATCCCCGGCAAGATTTGGACACCATAGTTTTCCGCCGCCATTAACTGGCATTCTTTGGACGGCTCGATTCCAAGCGCTTCAACGCCAGCTTCATCGCGCAACATGGCGAGGAAGGCACCACTGGCCGCTCCAATTTCTAGGACACGCCCCTGAAGCCCCCCGGTAACTTCTTGTAAAAAACGGATGCGCTCCGCATATCTCTCAGTCTTATAGTCTCTGATGATGTTCTGATGCGCCAGAACAGATGGGACATTTGTGTAGTAATGATCAAGCTCTTCAGACGATGGCACTGGAGACAACAGAATGGTGCCACACGACTGGCACACGTAGTAGGATTGATGCACCTCTTCCAATCGTTCCTTATGTTTCTCATAATCTATACCCAAATACGTTTCTTCGTGTATTTTATTGAGTTTCTTACTGCCGCAAAGCCAGCAGGACATTGTATTACTCATTGACTCAAAACCTTCCCTATACCTAGAATGGCTTACTTATTTGCTTGAGCAGAGGAAGCTGTGATTCCCCAGCGGCGACGCTAACGATACATTACGGAATAGTCATGGACAGCACCTCACAATCACCTTACGTCCTCTTCGCCAGTATTACAATCTCCCTTCCAATCCCGTATTTTACTAAAGTTACATACAAAGCACGCTTCAGCGCATCAAGTTTTCCGAGCCTGAGGTTTAACTCGAGCTTTTTGCGCCGATCGTGACAGGCCCGCCCAAGGGAATCATCCCCAACATAATTATCCCCCATCAGCAGAAATAAT
>CAYWAU010000011.1:0-22245 GCA_964456395.1 uncultured Dehalococcoidaceae bacterium | reverse complement strand
AGACTGAACGTATCGCGCCGGATCCGGGGCAACGAGCTCATCTGGAATCGCGAGAGGTGCACCGGCTGCGGCACCTGCGCCAAGACATGCCCCCAGGGCGCCATTGAGATTGTCACCTCTACTAACCTGCCGGACAATAAATACGAGGTAGAGAAATATCAGGTGGACACCGGCTACTGTATTCAGTGTGGCCTGTGCGTTGAGGCCTGCCCCTACGATGCCCTGTTCATGGGTTACTCTTAAGAGCGAGCCAAATACCGGCGTGAAGATTTGATCCAGGCCAATGACATGCTGCTGGAATCGCCGGAGAGGCCCGCCAGCGGGTATTTCCATCCTGAAATTGCCGAAAAACTGCCCAGGCAGACACTACTCGTAGAAAGGATTGTAGAGAAGAAGTAATGGGACTGGCGGCTGCATTCTGGATAATGGCGGTGGTGGCCGTAGTAGCGGCTCTGGGCGTGGTGTTTCTGCGTAATGTTTTCCGGGCAGCGCTCTCTCTTATCCTCTGTTTTCTCACGGTAGCCGGGCTCTACATCACCCTCAGCGCCGACTTCCTGGCGGCGGTGCAAATTCTGGTTTATGTCGGCGCCATCTCGGTGCTGATTATTCTGGCTATCATGATGACCAGAGAAGTCCAGCAGGGTAGCCCATCCAATAAAATGAAGATTCCCGCCTTTGTGGTGGCTATAGTATTACTGGGCATAATGATTTACACGGTGACCAATACCTCCTGGCAGATAGCCGGTGAGTCGCCGCTAGCGCCAACCACAGCTCCCCTTGCCCTAAAGCTCTTCAGCGAAAGTGGCTTTATTTTACCGGTGGAGATTGCCGCGGTGCTCCTATTAGCCGCCATTCTGGGTGCCATTGTCATCGCGAGGGAGAAATAAAGAAGTGAATATAGGTCTGGAACATTATCTGGTACTGTCAGCGGTGCTGTTCTGCATCGGGCTGTACGGGGCGCTGACCAAGCGCAATGCCGTAATTATATTAATGTGCATTGAATTAATGCTCAATGCCGTAAATATCACTATGGTTGCTTTCTCAAGCCATATTGTGCCGTTACTGCTGACCGGGCAGGTGTTCGCCATCTTTGTTATGGTGGTGGCTGCCGCCGAGGTAGCCGTCGGCCTGGCGATAATACTGGCTATCTACCGCGGCCTGACCGATATAGATGCCAGCAATATTAACCTGATGAAATGGTAATGAAATGTGGGTAGAAGTTAAAAAAGCGCAGAGCCTGGCAATTGCCGAGATGTGGAAGGAATGCTTTGAGGGTGAGGGGATTCCCACCCGCATCATGCCCGCAGCCGGCTTGCCTATGGGTCAGGAGATGACTGAGTATTCAGTCCTGGTGCCCCAGGATAAAGAGCATGTAATTAAGGATGTGCTGAGGAAGCTATGATACCGCATCAGTTAGTCTGGCTCATAATGCTGCTGCCGTTGTTCTCGTTTATTATCAACGGGCTTATTATCGGGCCGTTCGTTAATCCGAAATCAAAGATTTTTGGCTACATCACTATTGGTGCTATAGGCATCTCCGCACTGCTTTCCATCTGGGCACTGATGTCGGTAATGTCGGCACCTCACCACGAAATAGCCATACCCGATGTCAGCTGGGTGGTTATTGAGAATGGTGTCACCATCCATCTGGGTCTGATACTTGACTCACTGGTGGCGGCGATGCTGATTGTCGTTACCGTGGTCAGCCTGATGGTGCAGATTTACTCGCTGGGCTACATGCACGGTGATGAGGCGGGGTATTACCGCTACTATACCTGGATGTCGCTGTTCACCTTCTCCATGCTGGGCCTGGTCCTATCAGACAATTTGCTTTTCACATTCGTTTTTTGGGAGATGGTCGGCCTGTGCTCCTATCTCCTCATCGGTTTCTGGTTCCACAAGAAATCAGCGGCGGATGCAGCCAAGAAGGCATTTATTGTGACTAGAATCGGTGATTTTGGTTTCCTGGCTGGAATACTGATTTTATACCTGAACACCGGCACCTTTGATATCCATGAACTGCACGAGCTGGCGATAGCCGGGACTCTGGGTGGTGCCGTTCTCATGTGGGCAGCCATCGGCATCTTCGGCGGCGCTGTCGGCAAATCAGCCCAGTTCCCGCTCCATGTCTGGCTGCCGGATGCCATGGAGGGTCCGACACCGGTCAGCGCGCTCATTCATGCTGCCACAATGGTAGCCGCTGGCGTGTTCCTGGTAGCCCGCATGTTCCCCCTCTTTGAACACTCGGTGAATGCCATCACTACGGTAGCTATCATTGGCGGTTTTACGGCTATTTTTGCCGCTACTATGGGTCTGGCGGCATATGACATCAAGCGAGTGCTGGCTTACTCTACCATCAGCCAGCTCGGTTATATGATGCTGGGGCTGGCGACCGGTGGCCCGGCGGTAGGCATCTTCCATCTGTTCAACCATGCCTTCTTCAAGGCGCTTCTGTTTATGGCGTCGGGCAGTGTCAGTCACTCCACCGGGACCTTTGACATGAGGCTAATGGGCGGGCTGCGCAAGACGATGCCGTGGACATACGCCACTTTTCTGATTGGCTCTCTGAGCCTCGCCGGCATCTGGCCACTGTCTGGTTTCTGGAGCAAGGACGAGATATTAATAACTTCCCTGGCGCAGCAGCCGGTCCTGTTCTGGCTGGCTATGATAACCGTATTTTTAACCGCTTTTTACATGTTCCGCGCCATATACATGACCTTCCACGGGGAGTACCGCGGCGGAGAACCCGACGACGGCGTTGACCACAGCCACACCCACGAATCACCGGTGGTGATGGTGTGGCCGCTGGTTTTCCTCGCCATACTGGCAGTATTTTCCGGCTGGTGGAATATTGCCGGCGGATTCGGTGAGTTTATGGGACACCATGGCGGTCACGCGGCTCATAGCTTTGTCGGGGGACTGTTTGCCCCCTTTACGCACGCTCTGCCGGTGATAGCGCTGGTGGTAGCCCTCTGCGGTATTTTCATGGCGTATGTCATATACTGCGCCAAGTGGATAACGGCGGAGTCGGTGGGCAGGGTGTTCGGCCCGCTCTACACAATGGTTTTCCGCAAGTACTTCTTTGACGAACTGTATGAGAATGTAATCATTAAGCTGGCTTTAATGAAGGGCCTGTTCACCGGCTTTACGTTGTTCGATAGCAAGGGCATTGACGGGGCGGTCAACGGGGTAGCCGGCGGAGTTATCAGTAGTGGTCGAGCCATCCGGCATGCCCAGACGGGGCAATTGCAACTCTACGGACTGTTCATCGGGATTGGGGTGGCGATTATCAGCCTTTGCGTGTATTTCTTTGGATAAAATTTGGCAGGAGTTCATGTAGTTGGAATTTAATTATCTGACAACCATACTCTTCCTCCCGGTGGTGGGGGCGATTATCATCGCCTTCATATCCGGCGAGCATGAAGGGATAATCAAGCGCGTCGCTGCCATCTTTACCGCCGTTCCCCTCATCCTGGCGATATATCTCTTTGTTGTTTTCGACCGGTCACTGGGCGCGGCAGGGGTAATCCAGTTTGAGGAAAAAGCGCTGTGGATAGCGCCTCTGAATGCCCACTATCACCTGGGGGTGGACGGTTTAAGTATGCCTCTGGTTTTACTGACCGCCCTTCTTGGTTTCCTGTCGGTTCTCATCTCGTGGAAAATTCACGAGAGACCCCGGGAATATTTCGCCTGGCTCTTACTGCTGGAAACAAGCATCCTTGGGGTCTTCGCCTCGCTTGACCTCCTGCTGTTCTTCATCATGTGGGAGATAGAGGTTATCCCGATGTATTTCCTTATCTCTATCTGGGGCTCGGGGCGGCGGGAATACTCTGCGATTAAGTACGTGCTCTATACTTTATTCGGCAGCGCTTTCATGCTGGCGGGTATCCTCAGTCTGTACTTCACCACCGGCAGCCTGAGTATGCTGGAGATAGCCAACAATGGGCTGGGCGTGGTGCAGTCAATTATGCCGGCCGGGGCTATCTTCCTCCTGCTGTTAATCGGCTTCGCTGTGAAACTGCCGGTCTTCCCGGTGCATACCTGGCTCCCCGACGCCCATACCGATGCGCCCACAGCCGTCAGTGTCATACTGGCCGGGGTGTTAATCAAGATGGGTGGCTACGGGATGATTCGCCTCTGTGTCAGCATGTTCCCCGGAGCAGCCCAGACTTATGCCCAGCCGCTGATAATACTGGCGTTAATCAGCATCCTTTACGGAGCGGCGGTAACCCTGATGCAGACCGATATCAAGCGGATGATTGCCTACAGTAGCATCAGTCACATGGGTTACGTGCTTCTCGGCATCTTTGCCCTGGGTCAGGTAAGCCTGACCGGAGCCGCTTTGCAGATGTTCAGCCATGGTGTTGTCACCGGACTCCTCTTTGCCATGGCCGGACTGGTGATACACAATATTGAAGAGCGCGACCTCCGCAAGCTGGGCGGTCTGTCACGGCAGGTGCCGGTTATCGCTGTCGTCTTTTCAGTAGCCGGCCTGGCTTCTCTGGGACTGCCCACCACCAGCGGGTTTGCCGCCGAGTTCCTCATCTTCCTCGGCTGTTTCAACAGTACCGCCGTCGCCAACATTCAGGTTTACACTCTTTTCGCTATTGTCGGGGTTGTCCTGACCGCCGGTTACATTCTCTGGATGCTGCAGCAGGCGTTCTACGGTTCGGTGAAGGAAGAGTATAACGGCGTCAAGGACTGCGACAATATGGAAAAGTTTTATACTTTTATTTTGATTGCGGTGATTATGCTGGTTGGTATCTACCCGGCAATTCTGACCGATGTTATTAAGCTTGGTATTTCGCCCATAGTGGGCTTGATTGGTGGCTAGTATGCTTATTAGAGAAAAGGAGAGCAGGATTTGAATCTGGCGCTGTTCATACCAGAGATAACCCTGGCTGTTTTTGCCATACTGGTAATACTGCTTGATTTAGGCGTACGGCAGAAGGCAGTGCTGGGGTCAGTAAGCCTGGCCGGACTGGTAATAGCCGGCGGCTTTTCGGTGGCTATGTGGGGAGGCAGCTACCCGGCTCTGTTTAATAACATGCTGGCAGTTGATAACTTCGCCCTGTTCTTCAAGATGCTGTTTGCGGGCATTGCCTTTCTGGTTATACTAGCCTCCGCCGATTATGTATCCAAGTTTTCCCGCTTTCAGGGTGAATATTACGCCCTGATTCTGCTGTCTACCCTGGGCATGATGCTGATGGCGGCTACCGCCGATTTAATATCTATCTATATTGCCCTGGAGCTGACCAGCATCTCCCTCTACGTTCTGGTTGGTTTTCTCAAAGACCGCAAATCAACGGAAGCCTCGCTGAAGTACCTGCTGCTGGGAGCCCTGGCCTCGGCGGTACTGCTCTACGGCATGGCGCTCATCTTCGGCTTTACCGGTCAGACACAGCTGGGAGAGATTGCCCAGGCCATCCAGTCAATGTCACCGCAGGCTCTTATGTCCAGTCCGGCACTGCTGATGGGTATCGTTATGCTGATAGCCGGCTTCGGCTTCAAGATTGCGGCCGTCCCCTTCCAGATGTGGGTGCCCGATGTTTACGAGGGAGCGCCAACACCGGTAACCGCCTATCTTTCGGTAGCCAGCAAAGCCGCCGGTTTTGCTATCATCCTGCGCGTTTTCTTCTCTGCCTTCGGCGTACCCGGCTGGCTTAGCCTTAACTGGGGTGTCATCTTCGCGGTGCTGGCGGTCATCAGCATGATTATCGGTAATGTGGTGGCTATTCCGCAGGCCAATATCAAGCGTATGCTGGGTTACTCCAGTATTGCTCAGGCCGGCTACCTGATGGTGGGGCTGGCTACTTTGGGCTTTTCACCGGCGGCGGATGTCCTGGGGCAGAGCGGTATTATCTTCTTCCTCGCCAGCTACGCTCTGACCAATCTGGGTGCTTTTATCGCCGTTATCGCCATTTCCAGCAAGCTTGACAGCGACGAGATTGCCGACTATGCCGGCATGTTCAAGCGGGCGCCGGTGCTGGCTTTGGCCCTGACCTTCTGCCTGATTTCGCTTATCGGTATGCCGCCAGCCGCCGGCTTTATGGCCAAGTTCTACATCTTCAGCGCCGCCGTGCAGAACCACCTGCTGTGGCTGGTGATTATCGCCGTAATTAACAGCGTTATCTCCGCCTACTACTATCTCCGCGTGGTGAAGGTGATGTGGTCTGGCGAGCCGGCATCGGGGGAGAAGGTGCCTTCCTCCGGCGCACCGAGGTTTGCTCTGTTCCTCTGCTGCCTGGGTGTCCTGCTGCTCGGTATTATACCCGGTCTGGTGATGAGGTTAGCCGAGTTCGCCAGCCAGATGTTCGTGTTCTAACCAACCACTCACCCTTGCTCTTTCCTTAATCTCACCGTATAATCACATTAAGTGCCCACAATGGCGTCCGGTATCCCTTGAGGTAGTATCCATTGAAAAGAATCGCCAATTTTATCTATGACCATTCAAGGCTCATTATAGCCTTTGTTGTTATTATCAATCTTGTTTCCCTGGCATCCTTCTACCGCTTCAATCTGGATACCGATTTCCTCGCCTTCTTTTCCGAGGGAAACCCGAGAGCGGAGGCATACAACCAGCTTAACGCCAAGTACCAGAGCGGCGAGACCATTTCCGTGCTTGTGGAGCAGGACAGCTCTCTTCTGGATAAAGAAAGCCTCATAAATGTCTTCCGCCTTCAGAAGGAAACAGAAGCCATTGATGGCGTTGCCCAGGTCCAGAGCTTTATGCCACCGGAGCTGACGGCAGGCGGCAGGGTTACCATAGTGGACGAGGCGTACATAGAGGAGCATTACGATACACTCAGGGATTTTATCGAAAACCGGTATTTCCTCACCGAACAGTTCCTGGCAGAGGATGAGCTCAGTGCTATTCTCATCGCCAGCCTGGAGCTGGACGCACGCGCGGATAAGGCTATTGACTCTATAAGAGAACTGGCTGAGGACAGCCCTATGAGTCTTGCCCTGGCCGGCAACGAGGTGATAAAAGATACCCTCTGGGGCTACCTGATACGCATACTCTGCATACTCCCTCCCTGCGCTATCATTCTCGTACTACTGGTCTTCTATCTTATTTTAAGAAATCGCCGCCTTGCCGTGCTGTCCATTGTTCCGGCGGGACTCGCCGCACTCTGGACCTTCGGCACTGTATTCTGGAGCGGCCAGGAGCTGAACCTGGTAACGGTATTGAGTCCGCTGTTTATTATCGTGATTGGCTCGGCCTACGGACTGCACTACGTCAGCCATTTACTGGATAATATTGATAAGTACCCGGACCGCCGGCAGCTTACAGTGGAGAC
The DNA here is from genome assembly GCA_964456395.1 of uncultured Dehalococcoidaceae bacterium. Taxonomy (GTDB): domain Bacteria; phylum Chloroflexota; class Dehalococcoidia; order Dehalococcoidales; family RBG-16-60-22; genus CAYWAU01. The sequence goes on along the minus strand of CAYWAU010000011.1, from coordinate 14,944 downwards.
ACTGGGCATGGTCGGTACGCCAATATTCCTGGCGACGATAACCACTATGGCTGGCTTTGCCTCACTTACCTGGACAGAAGTGATACCGATGCGGCATATGGGTATTTTTGTGACGCTGGGAATCGGCTATGCCGGGTTCATGGCTCTCTTCTTTCTGCCGGCTCTACTATCCAGGTTGAGATTGCCGGCGAAAACGCCACAGGCAAAAGATGGTCCGATAAATAAACTGGTGCTGAAAACATCCCGACAGAGGATTCCGGTTATCATAGTCTTTGCCGCGGTTGTGGCTGTTTCCGCTATCTACATACCCAAACTCCAGGTGGTATCAGACCAGCTTATGTTCTTCAAAGAGGGGTCGGAAATAAGGCAGACATTTACCCGGGTGGAAGAGCACTTCGGCGGGGCGATGCCCCTCACCGGAGAGATAGTCGCCACACAGGGACAGGCAAACCTGCTTGATTATGAGTTTGCCATGAAGGTCCTGGAAACCGAGAGGCAATTAGAGAACGTCCCCGGCATTAAGAGCGCTTTCTCTATATTTGACCTCCTTAAGGGAATAAACGGGATGGCTACCGGAGAGGACGCCTATCCCGATAATCCGGCTTTCGCCCGGATGATGCTGTCTCAGATGGGCAATGACACTCTCGGCAACTGGGTATCTGAGGATGGTTTCAGAATGATGGTCAGAACGGAAGGGCTGACTTCCGGGGATATTGGCAATCTTGAACAATTTGTCACCGAGCACCACGGCATCATACGTATTATCACGGGCATGCCGGTATTATTTGATGAGATGAATAAGCTTGTCGTTAGAAGTCAGGTGCAGAGCCTGGCTCTGGCACTGGTGTTGATTTTCATAATGCTGTGGGCGACCCTGCGCCGCATCACAGCCGCCCTGGCGGGGCTATTGCCCATTGCCATCACCATCTGTGCCATCCTGGGCATGCTGACAATGACCGGCTTCCACCTCAACGTCATGACCGCTAACCTCTCCGCCATCGCCATCGGAGTTGGTGTGGACTACTCTATCCACCTTATGTCTGGCATCTACTATTACCGCAGGCAAGGCATGAACCGGCAGGAGTCCGTCAGTTCCGCCCTGGTCACGGTTTCTCGCCCGGTGCTGGCTAACGCATTCGGCCTGGCTATCGGGCTTTCCGCCCTCTTTTTCTCACCGCTGCGAATACACATGCAGGCAGCCTCGGTTATGTGGGTGGCGATGGTAGTCTCATCAATGGCCGCCCTGCTGCTGGTGCCAATATTCTATGCCAGGGGACAACGGAAGAAATAACAGACTTTAATTACAGGTCTTGAGAAAGATATAAGCCCAGCCATAACTTGAGCCAACGATTAAGCGTTTGACCCAAAAAGGCTGGGCTATTGTTATCTGATATAGCCGCGAACAATCAAATTTCGCCCGCAATCAAACGGACCCGAACTTCTCCTCCAGGGCGGCCTTGTCCCATATCTTGCCGGTTACCTCCTGCGGGTCGGTGCCGGCCAGCATAGCGGGATACTTCTGCCATATTATCGACTCTTCATAGTTGCTGGTATCCTTGCCTTCCATGAACTCCATGACGACCTCGGTCTTGACGAAGTAAGGGCGGATGCAGGTTATGGCGATACCCAGTTCCCGCCGCATCTCTCTGGCCAGACCGAGGGTTAATCTCTCTACGGCGGCTTTAGTCACACCGTAGGGGATGCTCATCCGGATTTCTTTGGCCAGTATGGAAGATACGTTGATAACCATGCCGCTGCCCTGCTCTACCATATGTGGTAACACCACCCTGGTGCAGAGAAAGGTGCCGTCCAGGTTCACGGATAGAATCAGCCGCCATCTCCGATAGGGCAGCTGCAGGAAGGAGTCCTGGGCGGTCACGCCGGCATTATTCACCAGCACGTCAATCTTGCCGAACTTCTCTATGGTCTTATCAACGATATTATTGACATCTTCCTCAATAGTGATGTCGCCGCCCAGAGACAGGGTTTTCCGGCCGAGTTTTTCAATCTCCTTGGCAACAGCATCCAGCTTGCCGTCATCAACCACACGGTCGCAAATCACCAGGTCAGCCCCGGCTTCAGCCATACCCATAGCAATGGACATGCCCAGGCCCTGCCTCGCCCCGGTAACAATGGCTACTTTACCCTCTAATGTCATCTCAGTGCCTCCTTTCTCCTGTAATGAGCTGTGGATTAGGTGAGCATACCGTAATCAAGCGGGAAGATACCGGCCGTCTGATTGGCGGCGGCATCGGATGCCAGGTAGAGAGCAATGGCGGCTACGTCATCAGGTTCGCCAAAGCGCCCTATGACCGTTTGACTCAGCATCCTCTCATTAACCCCGGGCATTTGCAGGAACGGGTCAGACAGGTGACTGTGCACCCAGGCGGGGGCGATGGCATTGACCCTGATGTTGTACCTGCCCCACTCCTTGGCCATGACCCTGGTCATGTGCATTCCGGCGGCTTTACTGATGCAGTAGGCGCCAAGCGACTCCTCCACCCTGACACCCATATAGGAAGTGATATTTATTATACTTCCCCCACCCTGGTCTTTCATTATGGGAGCGACCTGCTGGCACAGGAAAAAGATACCCTTAAGGTTGACATTCATAACAGCGTCCCACTGCCATTCCTCCAACTCCAGTAGAGGCACCATGAAGCTGGAACCGGAGCTGTTTACCAGAATGTCAATCCGGCCGAATTCTTTCATTACCTGTTCCACCAGGCTCTTGGAATTATCTATTTTGGCAATATGAGAGGCAATTCCGAGAACTTTTCTACCCGTTTTGGCATTGATTTCCTCAGCCGCCTTGTCCAGGTTTTCCTGCTTTCGGCTGCTGATAACCACGTCGGCACCGGCCTCGGAAAATGTCATTGCAATAGCTTTGCCAATATCTCCGGCGCCTCCGATGACGATAGCTACCTTGCCGTCCAGAGAAAATTTGGAAACTTCCATGCAACACTCCTTTTTATAACTTTTGAAACCAGTGAGAAATCGGGAGCTGGCTTATTCAACTTTCATTATAGTGGCGTCAGCCTGAGCCAGGCCGCCGCAGATGGCGCCCATAGCGTAGCCGCCGCCCCGCCGCCTCAATTCATACATCAGGTTCATGATGAGTCTGGCACCACTGGCGGTGTTGGGGTGCCCGATGGCGATGGCACTGCCGTTGATATTCATCCTGTCCCTTATGCTCTTCAGCTTTTTATCATCACCCCCGGCAACGAGCTTGGTGGATACCAGCGGCACGCAGGCAAAGGCTTCATTTATCTCCATAACCGCCATATCGTCAATTTCCATGTCGGCCTTCTTCAGGATCTTCTGCATGGCGTAGCCCGGACCTTCCGGCATGCGGCTGGCATTGATGGCAACTGATACCTGGGCAACCACAGTAGCGAGGACTTCCAGACCAAGCCCCTCAGCCTTCTTGCGCGTCATCACCAGGATTGCGGTGGCGCCGTCATTAAGACCGGGGGCATTGCCGGCGGTAATGGCACGGGTATTATAGACCGTCTTCAGACTGGCCAATCTCTCCATACTGGTATCGGCGCGGTACTGCTCGTCAATTTCCAGCACTTTCGGCTCGCCTTTCGGTTGGGGAATTTCCAGGGGCATAATCTCGTCCTTGAACTTGCCGGCGTTCCAGGCATTGCCGTAGTTCTGGTGACTGCGCAGTGCCCATTCATCCTGCTCCTGCCGGTCTATCCCGTATTCATAGGCGACATCGTCGCTGTCAACGGACACGGGGTTGAAGTCCTTGTAGCCGAGCGCAAAGAGCGCGTCCTCCATCGTGACATTGCCGATACGAAAGCCGCTGAATCTGACGCCCCTGACGATAAGGGGGGACTGACCGAAAGAGGTGGCGCCGCCGGCGATAGCCATTTCTATCTCCCCCGCCTTCATGGTCATGGCCGCCAGCTTGACGGCATGCATCGCCGACACACAGGCCATGTCAAAGGAGATTGATGGAGTCTCGTGGCGAAGCCCGGCGCGGATTAGAGACTGCCGGCCGGCCACTGGGGTATACGGGTCACGGCAGGCTGAGGTATCGCCGACTCCCCAGAATACTTCATCTACTTTGTCCGGGCTGACATTGACCCGCTTGAGTACCTCCCTCATCGGGATGGCACCCAGTTCGTAATAGTCAATATCCCGGAGTGAACCACCGTATCTACCGAAGGGTGTTCTCACCGCACTCACAATTACCACATCATCATTGTTTGCCATTTTTCCGCCTTTCATTCCTTTCCTTATTGCTTGTATATTATCTCCCAGCTGATTTACTGCTGGGTATAGTCGTAGAAACCGCGACCAGTCTTGCGCCCGAGGTTTCCCGCCCGAACCAGGCTCCTCAGCAGCGGTGCCGGCATCAGGCGCTCGCCAAACTCGGCATACATCGTTTCCGTACCGTGCAGGACAATATCAGCACCGGCCAGGTCGCAGAGCTCCAGGGGACCGATGGGGAAGTTACAGCAAAGCCTCATGGCTTTATCTACCTCTTCCGGCTTGTTGCCGTCCATAACACAGCGGATGGCCTCATTCATCAGGACATCTACCAGGCGGGAGACGATGAAGCCGGGATAGTCTTTGGCTTCACATGGTTCCTTGTCCAGGCTTTTCACATAGGCCTTGCTCGCTTCCAAGACTTCGTCTGATGTTTTCATCCCCGGTATTATCTCCACCCCTTTCATTACCGGCACCGGGTTCATAAAGTGTATGCCGATGACCTTCTCTGGCCTCTTGGTGGCGGCGGCAATGCCGCTGATAGGAAGTGATGACGTGTTAGTCCCCAGGATAGTCTGCTCCGGGCATATACCATCAAGCTCCTGGAAAATGCTTCTCTTCAATTCCAGCACTTCCGGTGCCGCCTCAATGACCAGGTCGGCATTCCCGGCATCCTTCATGTCCAGAGTGGTCTTGATACGGGACATGGTACTGGTTTTGTCGCTTTCCTGTATGGTGCCCTTTTTCACCTTCCGGTCAAGGCTCTTCTCAATGCCGGCCAGACCCTTGCTGATGAATTCGTCCTTAATATCCGCCATCGTTACATTGTAGCCTGCCTCGGCACTGACCTGAGCTATGCCACTGCCCATTACTCCGGCACCCAGTACAAATACATTTTTAATTGCCACGATATCAATCCTCCTTTTGCGTGCTTTTACCTGTTTTTAAACTCTGGCTTTCTTTTCTCCATAAATGCTTTCATCCCCTCTTTCTGGTCTTCGGTGGCAAAACAGAGGGAGAAGCACTGCGCCTCAAGGTCGAGAGCATCGGGAAGGCTCATACTGGCACCACTGGTAGCCGCTTTTTTCGCCAGTGATAAAATCCGGCCGCTCTTGGTTAAGAGCTTTTTAGCCAGCTCTTTAGCTTCGGTCATCAAGCTGTCCAGCGGCACCACCTTGTTGACCAGCCCGATATTGAGGGCGGTGTTGACGTCAATCATGTCCCCGGTATAGAGTAATTCTTTGGCGCGGGTCATGCCAATCAGTCGGGTAAGCCTCTGTGTGCCGCCGGCACCGGGAATAACGCCCACGCTTATTTCCGGCTGACCGAATCTGGCATTATCTGAGGCTATCCTCAGGTCACAGCACATGGTCAGTTCACAGCCGCCGCCGAGGGCATAGCCGTTTATGGCGGCAATAACCGGCTTACTCAGGGTATAAATCCTGTCCGATGCCATCCTGGCTTTTTCGACAAAGCTGTTAATTTCCATGCTATTCTGAGGTTGCATCTCCGTGATATCAGAACCGGCCACGAAAGCCTTTTCGCCGCTACCGGTAAGGATGATTACCCGCACTTCGGCATCATTTTCAATTTCCTGAAACAGCTCGTAAAGCTCGGTATAAACCTCTCCGTTGAGAGCATTCAACGATGCGGGTCGGTTGATAGTAACTATGCCGATACCATCTTCTTTCTCATACAGCAAAGTTTGGTAAGTCACGGTTGCATCTCCTCTCCGCTCGCCTGAGTGTTTACGATAGCGGTCTTATTATTTGGTGCGAATGCAGGGAGTGTTACTTTAGAAGTAAATACCATTCTAGTTTAAGTTACCAAGCTAATGCGTGTCAAGGTTAGACCCCTGTCGGCTGCGCCAACTGCTAAATTGACAATCGACTCCTCAGTCCTGTAAACTAACCTCGCCAAAAGGTTTCATCATTTTCCACCGAGGATATGGAGTATGCCGGAAATTGAAGCCATTGCCCGCGAGTTAGCCGGGGAACTCAAGAAGCGCCGTGCCGACTATCTGGAGGCTCGCCTTGAAGAGAGCCAGACCAGCCATATTACCTACCGGGGAAGGGGGCTGGAATCAATCGGGCGGGCGACTGCCACCGGCGGAAACGTGCGGGCTCTGATGAGGGGTGGCTGGGGATTCACCAGCTTTGATAACCTTGATGAACTGTCCGGCCGGATAGCACTGGCGGTAGAGCAGGCACAATCGGCTGGCAGCGGTAAGAGCCAGCTGGCCCCGGTGGAACCGGTGGTTGATGAAGTGCCGGGTGAAATAGATAAAAATCCGGTAGCGATACCTCTGTCAGAAAAGAAACAACTGCTTGATGAATATAATGAGATTATCTGGAGCACCCCGCAGATACAGACCTCAACCATTGGCTATGCGGACAGCCGCCGAAAGGTTATCTTCTTAAATTCATCAGGCAGCTATATCAAGCAGGAAAAGGCGGACGTCATGCTTCGCCTCACGGCTATCGCCGCCAAAGACGGCAAGGTGCAGCAGGTGGGATTAAGCCTGGGCAGCCGCGGCGATTTCAGTTTAATACAGGGTCTCCACCAGCAGATAGAGACCATGGCGCATCAGGCGGTAGCACTGCTGTCAGCACCGCAGGCAAAGGGTGGCGAATATACGGTAGTGCTGGACCCGGTTCTGGCGGGTGTCTTCGTCCACGAAGCCTTCGGCCACCTTTCCGAGTCAGACTTCGTCTATGAAAATGACCGCCTGCGCCAGATTATGACCCTGGGCAAGCAGTTCGGCAGTGACCAGCTCAACATCGTCGACTCAGCCACTTTGCCGGGACTGCGGGGCAGCTATAAATATGACGACGAGGGTGTGCCCGCTGTCAAGACCTACCTCATACGGGAGGGCAAACTGGTCGGCAGACTTCACTCCCGGGAGACCGCCGCCAGGATGAGCGAAGCACCTACCGGCAATGCCCGAGCCATCAACTACCGCTACCCGCCCATTGTCCGCATGACCAATACCTATATTGAGCCCGGGCCGGTCTCTTTTGAGGACATGATAGCTGACATCAAAGAAGGGATATACGCCAAGAACTGGTATGGCGGTATGACCAGTATGGAGATGTTTACCTTCTCGGCTGGTGAGGCCTACATGATTCGTAACGGCAAGATAGCCGAGGCACTGCGACCGGTAGTGCTTACCGGCAACGTTTTCAACACTCTCAAGAACATAGATGCCATTGGCAATGACCTTGACATGAACCAGGGTGGTGGCTGTGGCAAGGGGGGACAGTCGCCCCTCCCGGTTTCCAATGGCAGCCCCCATATCCGAATTCGTCATTGCCTGGTCGGAGGCAGTTGAATGAAGCACGTCCTGACTCAAGCCAAAAAAATCGCTGAGGAGGCCGAAGTCTTTCAGGTTTCCTCAGAAGAAACGCAGGTTCGGTTTGAAGCTAACCGACTGAAGCAGCTCCAGACCAAGCAACAGACAAGCGTGGCTTTGCGCATCGTTAAAGATGGCAGGATTGGTTATGCCACCACCACCGATATAGGGAATGGTCATGAGCTGGTCAGCAACGCCGTGGAGACAGCCCAGTTCGGCACGGTTGCCCAGTTTAAACTGCCTGGCCTGATGGATTACCCGCAGGTAGAAGTCTTTGATACTGCTGTGGAATCCGTATCTATAAAGGAAATGATTGGACTTGGTGAAGAGATGATAGCCGCCGTTACCGACCATACCCCGGCTATTATTTGTGAGGCAGGGGTGAGCCGGGGCGTCGTCTCGGTCCGCATCATCAACTCCCGTGGCGGGCAGGCGGATTACCATAAAAGCTTCTTCAGCCTGGATATTGAAGGTAGCCTTATTGAGGATACAGATATGCTCTTTGTTGGCGAGAGTGAGAGTTCCTGCCATCCTCTGTCGGAGCCAGGGACGGTAACTGATTTGGTGGTCCAGCAGCTTGAGCTGGCGAAAAAACGGGCTTCGGCACCGAGTCGGCAGTTGCCGGTGGTGTTTACCCCCAACGGCGTCGCCAGCGCCCTGATTCTGCCTCTGATGGCGGCTTTAAACGGCAAGATGGTTCTGGAGGGAGCTTCGCCGATAGGCAACCGGCTCGGCCAGACGGTCTTTGATGATAAGCTGTGGCTCCGGGATGACCCGACCATAATCTACCGTCCCGGGAGTCGCCCCTGTGACGATGAGGGAGTTCCCAGCCAGAGCACACCGCTGGTGGAAAAGGGAACTGTGGTCGGCTTTCTCTATGACCTGCAGACAGCGGCTCTTGCCAGCACCCGCAGTACCGGCAATGGCAGCCGGAGTCGCGGCGGGCTGCCGTCTCCTGCCCCCAGCGCCTTCATCATAGCACCGGGCGATACTACCTTTGATGAGATGGTTCAGGATATGAAGGAGGGCCTGGTTATTGAGCAGCTTATGGGGGCAGAGCAGGGCAACATCCTGGGCGGTGATTTCAGCGGCAATGTCCTGCTTGGTTATAAGGTGGAAAATGGTAAAATAGTAGGCAGGGTGAAGGATACCATGGTCTCGGGGAATGTCTATCAGGTGCTGAAGGAGATTACCGCCATCAGCCGCGAAGCCCGGTGGGTGGGCGGATTTTTACAGACCCCCCACCTCTACTGCCCCAGCCTGTCGGTGGCGAGCAAAGACTAGCCATTTATCTTTGGGAAGGGTTTACCAGCCAGCCTTGCCTCTGATTGCTTCATCTATTCTACAGTTAGCCGCTTTACTTCAAATACCCATTTATCATTTGGAATATCGGGACTGGCTAGTTTGGCTTTGCTCTGGCTTGCTAAGTCGAGTACAACCTGCTCATTAACCTCTGCCCGAGATAGGTTTAGTACTGTAGCGTTGAGCCGATCTTCAGTCAGACCGAAAATCGTAACCTCGCTGAATTCTGGAAAACCAGCCTGCTCAAGGACAGCGCCTAGAGTGGGACCCTCTTGTACCCCAGCGGTTGTCTGTACAGACTTTCGCGGCAAGCTCTGCAAGTCGGCTGAGCTCAAGGAGGCAACCTTACTAGCGTTTTGGAAAACCTCAATGACAAATTCGGCGCTTGCTGGGGCAGGAGAGGGAGTAGCAGAAGGAGTGGGTGCAGGAGTTGGAGTAGTTGTAGCTGTTTCCTTTCCGCCACACCCGGCAAGCACTGAGACTATCACTAGAAGTGATAGCAGTGACATCAGGCCAAGGATCTTGATCATTGCTCTATTTCTCACCCGGTCCTCCTTTCTCTTGATGGACATCCAGAGAGCCCATCTTGCTCTCGTTCTGCTCATAGATATCTTGTTAGCCAAATGTAGCGGGCCAAATCCATAATGACAGATATCCTACGGCACACCACAAGCTTCAGCCGTCAGCAATTGCTGACATTATAGAGCCTCTTTAGTACCATGTCAAGCGAAAATTTGACCATCGGGCTGGTGCTTATCACCAAATGCGGTAGTGTAAAATCTTTTGTGTGAAATTCTGTAGCGGGCTTCTGGCTTTCTGTGAAAAAGTCGGCGAAGGTGGCGATCGGGCAGAAGCAGATCGCATCCTGGGTATACCTAGGACCACATTGGACGAATGGCTTAGAAAAAGGAAAGAGAAACTCGGTGTGTCGACAGTTGCGTAGCACTGTACTTTTGTCCATTTTGTTCGCTGTAATTTAGGCTGCCTCGGCTTTCTAAGCTCTTGACATTGTGTCCTACATATCCTACAATTGAGGCTTGCCAAGAGGAGAAGGAATCACGCCAAATCCAAGTGTCAGGATGAATCCCGAAGTTCCTCATCAAGCCCGGGTTGCTGCTGTCATTCGGGAAAAGACCCTGGGGCAGTAGCTTGAGGAGGCAATATTGGAGAAAATAAGGAGGGCGACAAAAACGACATTATTAGAAATGGGGAAACAATCCCTTCGTGGTTAGCTTTGATTTGTATTTAGAGTTATGTTAACCTCTTTGAGGTGAGGAGGCGGGTGAAGTGAAATGGTTAAACCTAGTATGTATACTCCTTCTTATAGTCATATTTTGCGTTGGCTGTAGTGGTGTCAAAGAGATACCTGCCCCCCCGGGTCCTCCACGTCCGCCACCACCTGGGGTAAAATATATCTACCCGGAGGAATCATCTACACCGTCTGCGCCAAAGCCAACCCCAGCACCAGCACCAGCACTGACTTTTATCCCTATACCCACACCTAAAAATCCACGATATATTTATGAAAATGGTACTATATATGTTGGGGCGGATGGAGAGCCAATTGAGTTGATAAATAACCTAAACGCTACTGACCCCACGTATGCTGAGTTAGTAGCATTTATTACCCGCGATACTACAAATACTAACGACTATGTCAAGGGAGGCCCCGATGGCTATGTCTGCGCTGACTTTGCTGAGGCGGTTCACAACAATGCGGAGGCAGCAGGAATTAGAGCTGCTTGGGTTTCCTTAACTTTTGAGGGTAACATTGAAGGGCATGCCCTAAATGCTTTTGAAACTACAGATAAAGGACTAGTCTACGTTGATTGTACGGGAGAGCTCAAGATGACATGGATTCTGGGTTACTACCGACCTGAACTCCACTTGCCCAAAAGCCTCACGCAGTTGTTATACGGAGAGCCCATTCCTGATAGTGCTAAACTCACAGCGTGGGACACTGTGGCTTATATTGAGGTAGGTAAGGAATATGGAAAAGTAGGTATAAATGAGGCTAAGTCCCTAGAATATAATTTCTATTTAGAATATAAGCAGAAGTGGCAGGATTTTGGAAGTATGCTAGAAGATTACAATCAAGAGGTCGAACGGTACAACCAAGAAATTAGCGGAAAGGTTTATATTATTGGGTCTCCTGAAGCACAAAGAATAGAAACTTGGGAAGCGGAATTAGAAAGACAGGAAAAAATACTTGACAATTTGGAGAACGAACTTGGCTACTACTTCTACAAATTGCAGGGTACATCAGAGATTGTTGCTATTGTTAAGGATATTCAAATATACTGGGGCAATAACTAAAAGGCGGGGAGTTTAAGAGGGGCGAAGCCCCTCGAGTATAGAAGTCATTATTACTAATATTTGTATTATTTACTTCACTGTCATTCCCGCTTTCGCGGGAATCCAGAGGGGTAAGGGTGGCTGGATTGTCGGGTCAAGCCCGACAATGACAGATGTAGCATATGATAGCGAGGGGGGATACAGGGGGGAGAATATTCAGGGCTGAGCCGAGGGTGAGACGAGGGCGGCAGGGTGGGGTGATAGAGATTGCTTCGCCTATGGCTCGCAATGACATAGTAAGCATAGTAAGATAAGGGGGACATGGGGAGAGAATTCCGGGCTAAGCCGAGGGTGATACGAGGGCGGCAGGGTGGGAATAGATAAGAAACGAGGGGGGGATATGGGGGTAAGGTTTCATTAATTTAAACAGAAATTGTGCGAATTGACCCTTAATCTGGTATTATTCAGATGATATTTAAATATTTTTATCCCACCCACCCTCCCTTAAAGAAAGGTGAACTGAGATGAAAGGTTTAGTTAAGCTCCATGCCCGGCCCAAACTTAATTCGCCGAACATGCTGGCGGCATGGCCCGGCATCGGTAACGTGGCTATTATCGTAGCCAACTATCTGAAAAGCAAGCTCGGCTTCAAGGAACTGGGCGCTCTTGAGCCTTCTTACTTCTTCGACCCCATCGGCGTACTGGTCGAGGAGAATGTAGTAGAGGCACCCAATTTCCCTCAGAGCCAGTTCTATTACTGGAAAAATGAGGGCGGGAAAAGCGACCTGATATTATTTATCGGTGATGACCAGCCAGCCGCCAAAGGATATGAACTGGCGAATTGCGTCCTGGATGTGGGGCAGAGGTTTCAGATTAAGCGGTTATATACCTGTGCGGCGGCGATGACCCGCATCCACCATACCGAGCCGCCCAAGGTCTGGGGAGTAGCCACCAGCCACCAGGTGGCTGAGGATTTGAGACAATACAATCTGGAACAGTCCCGCAACCTGCAAATTGCGGGACTCAATGGGTTGTTGTTAGGTGTCGCCAAAGAGAGAGAGATTAATGGTATCTGCCTGCTGGGCGAGGTTCCAGCTTATGCCACGCGGGTGCATAATCCAATGGCGGCTCTGGCCGTAATGAAGGTGCTGACCGGGATACTGGAAATTGAAATTGACACCACGGAGCTGGCAAAAATGGCTGTGGAGGCAGGGGAGAGAATGAAGCAGGTAGCCGCTCAGGCGATGGAAGAATATATTGATTACTTTACCGAGCCGATATGGGAGCGGGGTGAGGAGGAAGAGGAAGAAGAATAGGACTACGAATCAAGTCCTTTATCAGCTATGAAGTACCAGAAGGACAGTTCCTTGGCCGGGTTGAAAGACCCAGGGGGTGGGGTGATTGTCGGGAGTAAGGTTAAGCTTCGTAGAAAGAAGCTGTCCGACGCCCGCAATGACCACAGGTGGCAGTCAGATACAGAGCTCGCCATACTTGATGCGGCTCCGGTGCTGAGTTCTTCCTTTCCTGTTTACCTGCTGGACTACACCGACCAGCTACACGACTCCGGCTCAAACAGATACCCTTTAGCCGTAGAAACCCTGGACGGCAAGCACATCGGCAACTGCACATGCTATGACATTGATGAAAACAAGCGTGAAGCGCAACTGGGTATTATGATTGGCGACCGCAACTACTGGGATAGAGGCTACGGCACTGATGCGGTAAGTACCATGGTCAACCATATTTTCCTTAATACGAACCTCAAGAGAATTTACCTTAAGACGCTTGACTGGAACCGGCGGGCACAGAAATGCTTCCAGAACTGCGGCTTCACACCCTGCGGAAAGCTTAATCGAAATAGCAACAATTTCGTGCTAATGGAGCTCCGCCGCGAGGAGTGGGCAAAACAGCGGAACGAGAGCTAAAGGAGAGTCAAAGAGAGGCGCAGCCTCTCTTATAAATTCTTCCCCCTCTCCTTCTTAAGGAGAGGGGGACATAGGGGGTGAGGTTCATAGAAACGAGTAATCTGCCCGTAGAGTGGCGCGGCGACCGCATAATTATAATTGACCAGACCAGGCTTCCTCAGGAGGAGGTCTATCTGGAGCTTGATGACCACCGCAGTATCGCCTCAGCCATCGTAGAATTGAAAATCAGGGGGGCGCCGGCTATCGGAATAGCGGGAGCTTATGCGGTAGCCCTGGGCGCTCTGAAAATTGAGTCTGCGGCGAGGGACGAGTTTCTGGACACGCTGGGGGGCATCATTGACGCTGTTGCCGCCACCCGTCCCACCGCCCGGAACCTGTTCCGCGCCCTCGACCGTATGCGGCAGGTTGCCGACTCCGGCAGCGATGCGGCGCAGGTGAAAACGGCACTGGTTGACGAAGCCATAAAGATACACACCGGGGAGGCTGAAGCTACCGAGCATCTCAGCCGTTTCGGTGCGGAGCTAATTCAGGACGGCTTTACCGCGCTTACCCACTGCAATACGGGTCCCTTGGCTACTTCCGGTTACGGCACCGCCCTCGGCGTCATTAACATGGCGAAGGAGCAGGGCAAGAATATCAAGGTTCTGGCTACCGAGACCCGCCCTTTACTGCAGGGGGCGCGGCTGACCACCTGGGAACTGAAGAGGGCCGGTATCCCGGTGACCCTCATTACCGACTCCATGGCGGGCTATTTTATGAGGCGGGGGGAGGTTGACTGCGTTATTACCGGCGCTGACCGCATTGCCGCCAACGGTGATACCGCCAACAAAATCGGCACCTATACGGTGGCGGTGCTGGCTAAGGAAAACGGCATCCCGTTCTACATCGCCGCCCCCACCACCACCATCGACCCCTCCCTAAAAAACGGTGATGAGATTCCCATTGAGGAGCGGAGCGCCGACGAGGTTACTTATGTCCGGGGCGTGCCCATCGCCCCGGAAGGCGTTGCCGCCGCCAACCCCGCCTTCGACATCACCCCCCACCAATATATCACCGCCATCATCACCGAGAAGGGGATAATCAGGGAGCCGTATGGGGAGGGGATAAAGGGGATTATCTAAACCAAAAAGAAAAACCCCTCGCGGGAGGGGTCAGCTTTTTTGATTGTGGATATATTATACCATACTTTAATATGACCTGTCAAGTATTTCTTCGTGAGGGAGTTCATCCCCTGTCATTGCGAGCGAAGCGAAGCAATCCCATCCGGTATTAGTTATACCCACCCCCCTTTATCCCCCCTTCTGTGTTATCTATGCCCACCCTGCCGCCCAGCATCATCTGCGGCTTATCCCGCGAGTTTACGGCGCCACCCCACTATGAGCATGGTATAATAGGGGGGAGTTTAAGGGGGTGAGGTAGAGAAAATGGCTACTGACCCAAGCTGGCTTTATAGCACCATAGCCCAATCATCTGCTGCTATTGTAGCGATAATAGGCGGTTTTATAACTGCAAGTGTACTATCACTAAACGCTGAGAAAAGAAGCCTTACAAATCAAAAAAAAGACAAAGAGATACGTATTAAAACAGTAATTTATAAAAGGGACACATTAGTAAAAGAACTTGAACCAAAAGAAGTTCTAAGTTTTATTAATTATATAGCGGATGACCTAATCAATTCAGATACATTACCTACACTTGAAGAGATATTGCAAAATTATAAGCATGCACAAGAACTTAATCTGAAAATATTAAAAAGAGATTATAAGCTATTCACAAATCAGGTACTAGATGCACATTCTTTTATAGAAAAACACTCAGATAAAATTAATGCTAAGACAGAAATTTC
>CAYWAU010000010.1:11449-22989 GCA_964456395.1 uncultured Dehalococcoidaceae bacterium | reverse complement strand
CTTGATTTTATGGGTGAGGTGGTCAAAGACAAGGAGGGTATCGGCCAGCATCAGCCGTGACTCAGGCAGGGGGACGGGGTCGTTGGCTGATGAATGCAGTCTTTCGAAGTAGCCGGCGACCTCGTAGCTCAGGTAGCCGACCATCCCGCCGTGAAACCGGGGCAGTCCTTCAATGGACACCGGGCGGAACCGCCTGAACTCCTCCTCAATCAGCAGCAGGGGGTCGGTGGCATCTTTTCTATCGGTACTCAGGACTAGGGAAGGCTCGGTGCCGATGAAGCTATAGCGGGCCAGTCGTTCACCACCCTCAACACTCTCCAGAAGAAAGGAGTATTTACCGTGAGCAATCTTGAGGTAAGCTGATACCGGTGTCTCCAGGTCAGCTCTGATTTCCCGGTAGACCGGTACCAGGTTCCCCTGTTTCTTCAGTTGTTTCACTTCTTCCAGACTCGGATAATACATATTTTCACCTAATAAAAAACCCCTCACCCTTGAAGGGGCGAGAGGTTGGCTTTCGCGGTACCACCCTTCTTGACCGGGACTGGATAATCGGGCCGGTCATCTCTATCAGGTACAGAGACGGTAACGTTGGTTGTTTGTCTCGATACCCCGGGATTCGTTAACGCTTCCCCTGCGTCAAAGCCTACTGGTCATTATCGACTTTCGGTTTGCGGCTCCCAAGTCCATTCAGCTTCTGCGCCAGCATCGGCTCACACCTTACCCGACTCTCTGTGCCCCGCTTTGAAGCCTACTACTCCTGTTCACAGCCTTTACATAATTATTTGATATAACTTTAACATGGTGAGGGGGGTTTGTCAAGGATTAGTCAGTAAATATCTGAGTAGCATAGACATAACTTTTCCTAACGATAATGCCTATCCCGGTTCTTTTATATGATGGGTTCAATAAATTAGCCCGATGTCCAGATGACCTTAGCCAACCATGTAATAATTCCCTTGCAACACGTGCAGAATATTTTCTGGCGGGAAACATATAGCAATTTTCGCCAACATAGCTCAATCCCATCTTGCTCTTTATTAAGGACACTCTTTCTGAAAATCCATGATGGTCACATGACTTCTGTCTTGCCATTGATTTTGAATGTCTGACAGCAACTTTATCCAAGAATATCACTCTGCCGAGAGGTTGAAGGCGCTTTCTTTTTCGGGTAAGGTTTACCTGACCCAATAATCTACCACTGAAGGAAACTATACGTCGGTACTTTCTCCATTTAAATAGATAAAGGGGAAGAGAGATTACTATAAATATGATTATTGCCAGTATCCAGTATGAGAAGAACATCTTATAATACTCTTAACAATTTGATTTTGTTTGGACTATATTATACACCATTTGCCAAATATTTAATTGATTCGTAATAATGAACCACCTCTCCCCCCGATCGCCTCTTATCTATTCCCACCCTGCCGCCCTCGTCACATCTTTGGCTTATCCCTTAGGTGTTTCCCCACCCCCCAAGTGGGGAGTAGCCTGCGGAGAGGGGGACACAGGGGGTGAGGTCAATTGACTGTTGAAATATGCTACAATATGTTGTGCGCAGACCACAGCTGGCAAGAGTGGGGGGGGGATTTGATGAGCATTATTGAAGACCTGACTGGAAATATACTGGAGACCCGTTTCGAATCCTTTGATAATGAAACCGTAGAGCATGCTAAGAATCGGGTTCTTGACGTGGTCGGTTGTTTGCTGGGTGGAGCCAATGACCCTGCTTCAAGGATGATTTTAGACCTGGTGAAGAAATGGGGTGGGGTGGAGGAAAGCACTATCTTGGTGCACGGAGGTAAAGTACCGGCACAAAATGCGGCATTGGCAAACAGCATTATGGCTCGCTCCCTCGATTTCGACCCGGTTGAACCCTATATTGAAGGCATGAGAACTCCAGGTCATGTTAGCGGTACGACGGTGCCCACGGCTCTTGCCGTGGCTGAGCAGAGCGCGGCGAGCGGCCGGGAGTTTCTTACTGCCCTGATACTGGGTGACGATATTGCCTCCAGGTTGGTTGCCGCTTCGGGATTTGCTTTCAATCTGGGGTGGGACAATTCCGGTACTGTCAATATTTTCGGGGCGGCGGCAATTGCCGGCAGGTTAAAGGGGTTGAACGAACGTCAGCTGCGGAATGCGTTTGGCATTGCGCTCAATCAAATGGCCGGCACATATCAGAATTTCTTTGATGGAACCCATTGTTTCAAACTGCCCATAGCGTTATCTGCCCGGGCTGGTATTTTCTCGGCGGAGCTGGCCAGCCAGGGTTTCACGGGGGTAAAAGACCCGTTACTGAGCAGGCACGGATACTTCGCATTATATTGCCGAAATCCCAATCCTGAGATATTAACCAGAGACCTGGGAAAGAAATTCTATGCTGACTGTACATTCAAGCCATATCCCACCTGCCGTTCAACTCACTCATCCATTGACTGTACATTGCAGCTCGTTCAGACCCATGATATTAAACCGGAAGATATAGATGAAATCATTATTAACGTAACCCCCGCAACGCTTGACATGTTTGTCGGTCAACCTTTTGAGATAAGAGATGTCCCGCAGGCGGATGCCGTCCTTAGTCTTAGATATACTGTTGCCAGTGTACTGCTCAGAAAAAGCGTAAGGATGGAGCATTTCACGGAGGAATTCATTCGGGACCCCCGGGTTCTGAGTCTTATCCGGAAGATTAAGCTGGCGGCAACTATGCCACCTGAGGGAGCCCTGGCAGCCGCGGTCGAGGTTAAGATGAAAGACGGGAGAGAGTTCTCAGCGCGTGAGGATATACCCAGGGGTGACACTATTGATAATCCCTTAACCAAAGAGGAGCTAAGGGAGAAATACAGGGCGAACGTGACTTACTCCGGTGCCGTGGCTGAGGAAAACGCAGAAAAAGCCCTTGCCATGATTGAAAGGTTGGAGGAGGTTGGCGATATAGCCGAACTTATCAGTGTGGTAATAAGACCGGATTAGAAATATATTCCGAGTCCTTTTTCTGAACCCCAAACGGCTCTCAAGTGTCCAGTCTCAGGGATTCACCCCCAAATGTCAGCCAAAGTACTGAATATCGGCATTTGGATATACAGCAACCTTCGCATTATGGCTGTGAGCCTTCTGAAGAACCTGGAGGACATCATCCCAGTTGTTCATCGCCAGTCTTTTGGCTGATTCTTCAAACCAGCCCAGGTGGGCGATATCAGGATATTCGTTATAGATAATCAGGTGATTAATATTTTGAGGAATTGAAAATATCAGACCTAATTTGCCTGTGGTTGTTTTACCCCACGCACCGGCCAGGTAATGGACAATGTGCCCCTGAGGGGCATTACAGATAAGTACCAAATCCCCACCCCTCTGGCTCACTGAGGAGGAAGCTTTTATTGCCCCAATTTCAGCTTCACTGGCCTTGGCATAGGTATTGGCAATGACGATGTCTTTATCTTCTGCTCTGGGTGTCAGGTAATGGGCCCTGGCTTCTTGGACACCGGCAGCATGAGCTGGTTCCGGGGCACCAGCGAAGATAGCCACCGTATCACCCCACAGGTTAACTATGCATTCTATATTCACATCAAGACCGACAAGCTTGGCAGCCTCTTCCATGTCAAGGCGTGCGGCATTCGTGTCATAGTCGGTTCTATCGGTAATTGGCAAAGTGTGGTTGGCTAAAGTGGTTTCTCTGGAGGCTACCCCGGGCAGAATGATTTTACCACCACCGCTGAATGCGGTCAGCGGGTGAGGTGTTATGGAGCCAATAGCAATCTTGAAATCGCATTTCATAACCTCGGCATTTATGAAAACCTTCGTTCCATGGCTGGTGGTGCCGACATAGGTGCAATTATCAAAAGGATTATGATTGTAAACAGGAAACCTGGCCACGGTCGCCTCTCCCAGTTTCTTGATAAGGTCTTCCCTGTTCATGCCGCTGTGAGTCCCTGTCGCCGCGATAAATCTGATTTTGCTGTCAGGGATACCACCCTCTGCCAGCTCTTTTAGTACATGCGGCACTATTTTAGCTACCCTGGTAATGCGCGCCGTGTCATCAAAAATGATGACCACTTCCTTCTTTCCCCTGGCTAGCTCCCTGATAGGTGCTGCGCCTATCAGGTGGGAAATTGAAGCCTGAATTTGGTCATCGGTCATTGCCGGACGGTTGTATCCAGCTATGTTGCATACTTCAACCTGCCAGCCATCAGGCAGGGGTAGCTTGAGTTCTCTAGGTCCATGCCAGCCCAGTTGGGGCAAACTAATGAATTGTGCCACAGGTCTTTCTCCTATAATAATTGAGCGTTTTTCGTATCTCTTCTCTCTACTTCTATATTATCTATGCCCTTCGTACACCAAGTTTGAGGTGGATAGACTCCGTCTGGCTGGTGGAAGCTGGCGCGCTTGGCGGTACGGGAGGATTCTAACATGCAGGATGGTTAGTGTCAATTAAGGAGTTCCTGACATGTTCCCGTTGACTTTTATAACCTTTTATCAGGTTAAACCCTGACCCAGGAAGCAAAGTAATCATTTTCAGTGGCACTATATACGTTAATAACTTTCTGGGTGTCATATTTCTCATTCCAAGAGACACTGTGTATAATATTATATCAGTATCATGCACGGTGTCCTAAAATGATTAATTCAAATTTAATCATTGCAATGAGTTCGCCCTTTATTCTGTGAAGTATGGGGGTTGAGATGATTGAGATTATATTTTACGGCAGAGGGGGTCAGGGCGCCGTCATGGCGTCACAAATACTGGCAACAGCCGCCTTTCTTGAAGGGAAATACGCTCAAGCCTTTCCACGCTTCGGTGCGGAACGTAAAGGAGCTCCTGTCGTGGCTTATGTTAGAATCAGCCCTGACCCTATTGAAGTCAGAAATCCCATTGAAGAGCCGGACATGGTTATCATTCTGGATGCTGCTTTATTAAAGACCATTGAGCCTCTAAACAGCTTGAAATCAAATGGTTTGGCAATCGTCAATACGAACAGCTCACCCGAGGAGGTTAAGAATCTCTCGAAGAATAAAGATATTAGAGTTGATACCATTGACGCAACAGCGTTGTCGGAAAGGGTATATGGCCAATCTTCGATACCAATAGTGAATGTTGCCATGTTAGGTTACTTTGCCGCGCGTACACGGGTTATTGAAGTTGCATCATTATTGACTTCCATAGACAAATACTTCATTGGTGATAATGCGGCCAAGGCCAAAGAAAGTGTAAAACTGGCTTCCAGTTTTACTACAGAAAGCAAATTAATGACACCGTGAAGAGTTAAGGTAAAGAGAGCCTGATAGAGCGTGAGAATGATGTGTACGAGAATATCTGAATACCAGTGATTGAAACAACTGCGTATGGAGTGAGTAAGGAGAAGTTGATGGGAAGTATAAATATCTTGGGCCCTGACCCTAAAGTGTCAATAAAATACTCCGAGCTGCCCATCGGGGCAACACAAATTGGCTTTGATCCGAATCTGAATAAGACCGGCACCTGGCGTTTTATCAGACCAGTAATGACCACCACTCTACCGCCTTGTAATGAGGCCTGCCCGGCGGGGGTTGATGTCCGTGGATTCGTTAGATTGACCCAGGAGGGACTTCTGGAGCGGGCTGTTGAATTGTATTTAAACGAGAATCCCTTTCCCGCTATTTGCGGGCGAGTCTGTTTTCACCCCTGCGAGACTGCCTGCAACCGGGGTTCTTATGACGAGGCTGTATCCATCAACGGATTAGAGAATTTTATCGGAGACCGTGCTGTTAAAAATCCTCCTTGTTTGAACGATAACGGCAAGTCTGTTGCCATTATCGGGTCAGGCCCGGCAGGGCTGTCCTGCGCCTTTTTCTTAAGGCGACTGGGCTACTCGGTCAAAGTATTTGAAAAAGCACCAAAGCCCGGAGGCATTTTGAGGTACGGAATCCCGGAGTACCGATTGCCTAGGAGGATTCTGGACAGGGAGATTCATAGATTGACTGCCACGGGCATAGACATCCAAACTGGCAAGAATCTGGGGCAAAACATAAGCCTGGATGAATTGAATACGTATGATGCTTTGTTTATTGCTACCGGGGCCCATAGTCCGGTGGATTTAGATATACCGGGGGCAAAGGCGGATGGAGTCTACCTGGGGCTGGATTTTTTGAAAGGGGTGACAACGGGTAATATAAAAGCCTTTGATAAAAGGGTTGCCGTGATTGGTGGTGGCAACACGGCTGTTGATGTGGCCAGGACCATCCTGCGGTTGGGAGGCAGGCCGGTAATATACTACCGGCGTACCACCGAGGAGATGCCGGCGATACAAAGCGAGATTTGCGACTGTGAGGAAGAAGGTATTGAGATTCATTGTTTGACCACACCGGTTAAAATACTATCCAGGCAAGATAAAGTTGCCGGAATCGAGTTTATCAGAAATAAATTGGGCGAGCCGGATGAAAGCAACCGGCGTGCGCCGGTGCCTGTTGAGGGCACGAATTTTCAGGTTGATGTCGATGCTGTCATTCTGGCGGTCGGAGAAGCCGCCGACCTTTCGCCATTTTTAGACGTTTTGAGAACGGAACGTCAGCTCATAACCACCAATGAATTTGGGCAGTCAACTAATAAAAGGATATTTGCCGGTGGTGACGTTACGCACTTTCAGCGCACCGTTGTTGACGCCATTAGGTCCGGCAAGCGGGCAGCCATCGGCATTGATGGCTATCTGAAGGGAATAAACGAAAAAGAGATTCTTAACAGATTGCGTGCCGTCGCCACCAACAAGCAGGGCGCGCTATCCTTTAAAAAGTATATTGATGAGGATTTTTCAAATATAGAAACAGACGGGCAGGTTATTCATTTTGAGGACTTGAATACTAATTATCTTCAGCACGAGAAAAGAAATGAGCGGCGGAAATTGCCGGTGGCAATGAGGATTGAGAATTTTAAGGAAGTGCGAAGGAGATTTACGTTGCCAGCGGCACAAAAGGAGGCGGCTCGCTGTTTGAGTTGTGGCCTGTGCAATGCCTGTTACAATTGTTTTATTTTCTGCCCGGAAAGTTCTGTTTACCTGGACGAAGGTGAGTTTAAAACAGGGGTGGACTATGATTATTGCAAAGGGTGCGGCATTTGTGCGGAAGAGTGCCCCGTAGGTGCCATTGTGATGGAGAAGGAGGAGTGACGCCATGGCTTCGGAAAAGATGATGCTAACAGGAAACTATGCCACAGCTTACGGAGTAAAACTGGCTCGGGCTGAAGTCATTCCGGTATATCCGATAACACCTCAAACTACTATTATAGAAAAAATCATTGAATTTATCAGCGAAAAGAAGCTGGAAGCCGAATATATCTCTGTTGAATCAGAGCATAGTGTCATGGCCGCGGCGATTGGAGCTACAGCCGCTGGCGCCAGAGCGTTCACAGCTTCGTCATCTCAGGGAATTGCTTACATGCATGAGAATCTGTTTGTTGCTTCTGCTCTGCGACTGCCTCTGGTCATGGCAATAGTCAACCGTACCATGAACCCACCGATTGGTATTGGCTCCGACCATTCCGATTCACTGGCACAGCGTGACACCGGCTGGCTGCAGGTCTACGTGGAAAATGCCCAGGAAGCCCTGGATATGGTCATTCAGGCATATAGAATCGCTGAAGATAAAAGAGTGCTTCTCCCAGTAGCCATATGTTATGAGGGGATGGTGATATCTCACTTCCTGGAACCGGTGGAGGTTCCAGACCAGGGTCTGGTGGACAAGTTTCTCCCCGGCTACAATCCTGAGCATGTCATACTTGACCCGGAGCGCCCCATGCACATCTGCATATCTTCTGACGAATATCATATGGAGTACCGATATCAACAGGAACAGGCTATGGAAAGGTCAAAAACGGTTATTGAAGAGGTGGACCAGGAGTTTAAAAACACCTTCGGCAGGTGCTATGGTGGGCTTATAGACACTTATATGATGGAGGACGCTGAGATTGCGCTCATATCAATGGGGAGTATTTACAGCTTGAGCCGGATGGCAGTCAAAGAACTCAGAAAGGAGGGTATCAAGGCTGGTGCCATCAAGTTGAGAGCATTTCGTCCTTTCCCGAGAGAAGCCTTGGAGGACGTTGCCAAAAATCTTAAGCTCATGATTGTACTGGACCGCGCTGTCTCACTGGGATATGGAGGGGGCATTGTCTATTCCGAGTTAGCCTCAACGCTTTGCAATTCGGCGCATAAGCCTCAGATTATTGACTATATCATCGGTCTGGCAGGTCGCCAATTAGGTCTTTCCGAACTACTGTCGCTCTTAAAAAACAGTATAGCAAATTACCGAGAAGGCAGAATTGAACAACCCGTTCGGTGGGTTGGTGTGAGGGGGTTATCATGATAGTAGAAGAAGAAAAATTTCTCTACGGAGAGGAAATTTCCAAACCCGGGCACTTATTATGCCCTGGCTGTGCGGGGGCGATAGCCTGGCGTATTATCACCAGAGTACTGGGCAAGTCCTCCATATTCGTTCACAGCGCTAGCTGTTACGCAATGCCTATCATAAATTATCCCTCTTCTATTACGGTGCCTTCTCTATATGTTTCCTTCGCATCTGCCAGCGCCGCCATCTCGGGTGTCAGTGCTGCCTTGCGTATAAAAGAAAAAGATGGAAGGTTAAAGGAAAGGGTCAACTTATTCGTGGTGGGAGGTGATGGCGGTACCGCGGATATCGGGTTTGCCTCATTATCTGGTGCCGCGGAAAGAAATGAGGATGTAATCTACTTCTGTTTTGATAATGAGGCCTACATGAATACCGGAATCCAGAGGAGCAGTCAAACGCCTTCCGGAACATGGACAACTTCTACGCCCCAGGGGAAATTCGGCTTAAAGAAAGACATGCCTCTTATCATGGCGGACCACAAGATACCCTATGTGGCTACAGCGTCGGTTTCATTCCCGAATGATCTGATTGGCAAGGTAAGAACAGCGCGTGATATGGGAAAAGGCTTCAAGTATATCCATATTCTGACACCCTGTCCGGCGGGGTGGCGGTTTCCCGAGAATAAGACTATTGAGGTGGGAAGGCTGGCTGTAGAAACGGGACTGTGGAAGCTTTTTGAAGTTGTAAATGGCAAAAGAAGGCTGACTTACAAACCGAGGGCGAGAATACCAGTTTCGGAATATCTGAAACTGCAGGGAAGATTCCGTAATCTAAAAGAAGACGAGATAGCTTCCATTCAAAAAGGGGCTGATGCTTAATATCATGAATTAAGGAAATATTGGATGCCGGGAGCGTGACCGTTCAGTAGAGCCTTTTCATGACAAAGAAAGCCGAGCTATTAAGCTCGGGATTCTTCTTGAACATGTCGATTTCCCACTGGCCATTGTCAACTTCCGCAAGAGCTTTGAGGTCACCGGCGTATTTTATTCGGGCATCATCAATGAGCTTTTGGAGAGGGGCGAAATATTCAGTCCACCAGACGTCTTTATTAAGCATGAAATAGTCAAGTAATTCATAGCCGCAACTGGAAATCTGTTCCATTTTCTCTTGTATATTGCCCCTTTCGTCATGAACCCCAAGGAACCCATCTGGTTTAAGAAATCGCTTCCATTCCCGGAGCCCTCGTTCAAAACCAATTACATATATAGAGCCTTCAGCCCAGATAATGTCGAAACTTTCGTCCGGGAATTCCATATCCAATATCGAGCATTTCAGGGTTTTGACCCGGTGGGATATCCCGGCCTTTTTAATTTTTCTGGTGAGTCTATCCAGGAGAGGCTGACTGATATCCAACCCTATTATCTGTCCGTTGCTTAGCCTTGACAGTTCCATAGTCGGTACACCGGAACCGCAACCTATGTCCAGAATTCGGGGCTTATCCGTTTGCGGAAGCATACGAAATGCCTTCCTCGTGTATTTAAGGAAATGTTTCCTTATCCGGTCCTTGCGTATCTGGAGTTGCGCTTCTCCACTCGGCATTAACTTATCTCCGATGCCGTGATTTACAGCTACTGCAGCCCTTTCAGAGACGTTTTGTCTTATGCCTTGACAGACGCCAGGCATAAAGCAGCAGCACGCCGGCGGCGAGATAGGGCAGTCCCAGCATTGACCATACCATGATGTGATTGCGCCCGGCAAAAGCACCAATATGTGCGCCTAATCCCAGCGAAGTCACGACCAGCAGTATACCGGAAAGCAGGTCTCGCCGCCAGGACAGAATACAGCCAGCCAGGGCTACTATACCAATTATAACCAGCAAATTGCCTGCTACAGACGTTGTGACAGATTCCTGCGAAAGGAATTCACTGACGGCTTCGCCAATCAGCATGATTGCCCCGAAGATGGTAATAATGTGGCAGATTACCCGCGCTGCCCACCTCATTCGCCTGGCAAGGCGTTGATTTCCCACTGGCATCTTTTTCTCCAGTGCCTTTTTAAGTCTCAGGTTCCACCAGTCCGGCACTCTGAATCATGATAGCACAATAAACGCTACATTACGTACATTTCGTATTTAGGCATACCATTTTCCAGGCTATCCAGAAACGTTTGAATTATCTTACTGCCTTATTACTTCTATTATATGCTCACAGTAGGCATCACCGGCAGGAATGGACTTGCCAATCCGGTATCTCAAATTGGGATTTAGTTCCTCTACCACCGTTTTCTCCATGGTGGTATGAGCCTGGCACATTTCAGGCATATCAAAATGAAGAATACACTTTTCGGCCCTTATGACAACTCTGTTGTCGCTCCACTCAACTTTACCCTCATAACCCTTGCGCCTGTTAACTGTATCAAATATTCTAAGTAAATAGTTAGCCACTGAAGTAAGGTCATTATCCTCGAGTCTATCCTTGGCTCTCTGGGCAATACTCAGGCCATAATCACGGCTCATATCGGCTATTAGCTTTATACCATCATCACCAAACCTTTGGTAGATAAAATCGTAGTTGCTTTTCAGCCTGGCATACAGTCCGCTGACAGCACTGTGGTAGACCTGCTCCAAGCTTCGCTCGTCATTGTTCACGCTTTTATACCTCCATTTTAAGCTTGCCCAATTGTATTCTCTGATAAGTCCTCTTCTACGGTTCTTTTTTTAAAAACAAAGCATTCCTTCACAATTGCCCTTAGCAGCCGAATTTCCGGGATTCAGAGCGTATTTGATGACAGTCTCTGAGTTGACCTTTTGTAACTCAGTTTTTACGAGGCACTGAATGTTTCCCAATCCGCGGTCATGACTTCGTCTCCGGTTTTGTTCCGGCGGTTCCCGTCCGTGGGAGGGACTCTCCCAGACTGGCAATAATATCGTCATCGTAACGCTCAATATTGCCTTCGTCACAGAGTTTAGCCAGCTCGGGGTCTATCGGTAGCGTCCCCAGGAGAGGAGCGCCGGCGGCCTGTGCCATTTCCTCTCCGCGACTTCTGCCGAAGAGTTCAATCTTCTTGTCTATCTCAGGTACATATAGATAGCTCATATTTTCAATCACACCGAGGATTGATTTACCCATCTGCATCGCCATCTTTATGGCTTTCCTGACCACCATGGCGGTCAGGTCCTGAGGCGTAAAAACGATAATTATGCCTGATATGGGCAGGGTCTGCAT
>CAYWAU010000010.1:0-11439 GCA_964456395.1 uncultured Dehalococcoidaceae bacterium | reverse complement strand
CCGGTGGCAGGTCAACTATCAGGTAGTCCAGCTTGCCCCAGAGCACTTCCTCCCAGAACTGGGTAATCGCCCGGCCGATAAGCGGACCGCGCCAGATAACGGCGTCGTCCTCGCTGGGCAGGAGCAGGTTTATGGACATCACCTCAATACCTGATTTAGATAGTACTGGTAGCATTCCGCTATCATTTCCGCCGGGTCTGGTGCTGATGCCGAACATCTTGGGAATACTGGGGCCGGTGATATCCGCGTCCAGAATACCCACTTCGTAGCCCTGGCGTTTTAGGGCGACCGCGGTAAGACTGGCGACCAGCGATTTGCCTACCCCTCCCTTGCCGCTCATGACGGCGATGATGTTCTCAATATTGTTTAATTCGGCAGGCTTGGCCTCAATGTATGTCTGCTCCACTTCACTGACTTCGGGAAGGGTACTTATAGCTTGTATAACCTTTTCCTTTATCCAGTCCTGTGCCCCAGTGATTAGCCCTGTTGAAGCTAGAGTGACTTTAACCTTTTTATCAGAGATAGTCACATCACGCACCAGATTCAGGTCGACTATGCTCCGTTTTACGGCGGGCACAAGCACTCCCTCCAGGCTCTTCCTTATTTGCTCCTCATTTACCATGTATCTTCCTCCATTATCTTGCTCAGTGATCGCATAGGTTATCCCCGGTAGCCAGTCTACCTTCCAGGTGACTCAGTATCGCTTTCTCTGGGTCGCTTTCAAGTGAGCCAAGCACAACCCCGATGCCATTCTGCTGGAAGAGAATCTGCGCCCGGGAGCCAATGCCATCGGCAATCACCAGTGAAACGCCCTGTTCTGCCAGCCACTCGGGTAAAAGACCGGGCTGGTGCCCTGGTGAATTGACAAGCTCTTTTTTAGTAATTACTTTCTGCTGTTCGTCGACATCAAATAGAGCGAATTGTTCGCAATGTCCAAAATGTGGTGACGCTAGACCCCCGGTTACCGGGACAGCATATCTCATAAAACACCTCCAGATTTATTTAATCGATTATTAACTCGTATTCAGGTTTATCACTTTCAAAATTCATTTTTACCTTTACCTGTTTCCCCTCGGCCAGAAGCTTTTCCGATTCATCACGCAACCGCTTGGATTCAGGTGATCTCAAAAAAGATACAAGGGCTTCAAATCTTTGCTGAGCCTCTTTATCCTCTCCCTCTTCACGGAGCAACTGCATAAGGCAATTGTTCAGTTCATGCTCAGCGAGACATTTTAAGCACTTACCCGGGATTTCCCTGGTTGAATACCGTGGCAAAAGGTCAAATGATTCCATGTGCTTGCTCCTCTTCAGTTTAACATAACGCAAACGCCGTGCACTACCTTCTCATCGCTACATCTCGCCTTTATTAATGGTGTTTCCTAGTGTGATTGGAAACACACTCTCTCCAGACCAAGGAGTGCTGATACCCCGGCCCCGGTAACGCCAAAAATAATTAGTCGCTTGCCCTGTAAATCAGCCTCAGCTCTAATGGCGTCAAATGTGTCGTTGGTAGTGGTACTGCTGGTGACCAGCAGGATGTCAGACCACCTGGCTAGCTTTGTGTTTTCGCTTCTACCATCCCAGATTTCAGCACCGAATTTTTGCGAGTCGATATTCTTGGGATTGAGGTCGGTGCATCGCACATTATTGGCTCCAAGGGTGGTGGCGAGATTTTCCAGGATGGCCGGCTGATATCCCACCATGCCAATCTTTACCCTACCGAAGTTGGTCAGGACATATTGAGCAATCTGTGCGGCGCATTCCTCCGGTTCCTTATTGCGGCAATGGCGAACCCCGGTAGCCATGCCCAGATGTGCTGTGACTGCGTTTAGGGTAGCCACAAATATCGCCCTGTCATAGTTTGTGTTCAGTCTGAGTTTAAGAACGTCCTTGAGGAGTCCAGCGAAGTCGTGAGGCTGGTTCGTAAAAGCCTGTCCAAAGCTTCCTCTGAACTGCGCCTCAATCATCACTTCTTTGCCTTCCAACAAGGCGTAGTCCTTACGTCTGGGACTTCCTATTGCCTGCCTTGCTGACAGGGTTCCGATAGTAACCTGCACTGGCTCGTCGCCTAATCGCTGATTGGCGATAATGGTTTGGAGCTTATCCCTTGCTTCCTCAAGAACCGGTTTCAGTACCAATACTTCTTCACCTCCTCGTCGTCAACGAAGTAGCCGATTAACATCAACTTAATCCCTATCCTTTGTCATGGTAAGCAATCGGATACCTTTTATCTGCCGGAAGGTTGCTCCCTGGCTGATGTAACGCAGCACGGTCTCGGGGTCAACTACCTTGGTGCCTGAAATAGCACTGACACCGTAGTCGAACAATATGGGTGACAGAGGGGTGGTACCTCCCAGTATGATAATATAGGCCTTGGGGTTGCAGAGACCCAGCAGGCGCTCAATAGTTTGATTGGTGAAAGCGGTGCCGGTGATACCGACCACGTCTGCCTGTGGAAGCAGTTTATCGGCTTCGGCTTCGGTGGAATCGCCTTCCTGCGGATTCCTTTCTATCACCCATAATTCTCTTGTTACGGTGCGAAGCCGGGATACAAAGGGGAAATGCCCGATTATGGCCACTTTTTTGCCTTCACCCTTCCTGGACAGCAGGTCGCCGGCGTTAAGCTCTACGCAGAGATGCTCGTCAATCTCGATAAGTGAGTTGATGGTCGCCATGCCGATGGTTGCCTCAGAAGGGCTTGATGAGAGAGTCATATGAGCCAGCGCAGCGGCATCTTTGTTAAGCAGGAGTCCGGCTTCTTTCACCGGGATTTTGTCATGGTGGGGACCGGAGTCGTGAGGGGTTGACGCCAGCCCGCAGTAGCGCGTGAGTACCGCTGTCTGCAAAGCTCCCTGGCGTATCTCCCTTACTGGTGCCTCGTAGTTTAAGGTGGAGAGTAAATCATCAATAATTTTCATTTTTATCTTTTTATGAGGCGCACGGCCTCAGTTAGTCTCCTATCAGCCACAATATAGTGGCACGCCGCCGGTAGGGGTCAATCGGTGGACGTGTCCGCCTTCACACGCGGGACATTTTATATCTTTCTCCTGTGAAGGACTGCTGGGCACCGGCAGCTTGAAGACATGCTGACATTGCTGACATTCATACTCCCATGTGGCGGAGCCTTCCGTGAAACCAATTGGAGCCCAGGAAGGTAGTTCCTCAATATGAGAACTCCCGCACCTGGGGCATTTGACCTCTTCTTTCTCCGGTGTGATACTGCAGGTCATTGGCGACTTAAAAATATTCTGGCACTGTCGACATAGATATATACGTTCTTCCATTGTTTCTGCCTTCTCTAATCTGGATTCCACCTCCGACGGTGCCCGGCTCCATAATGTTTGCCAGCACTTCTCTCCTGCCCGCCGGGTTCAGTCGGCTGTATCGGCGTGATGCTGGCCGTGTTACAGGTAGGACAGAGTTCGGGGGTTCCACCTGCCGTCACCTCAGATGGTACTTCCCACTCGTGACCATTAAGGCATCGAAACCGATGCCAGGCCGTCTCATAGTTGCCACCCTCAATTCTTATCGACTTGCCATGCAGGAGCGCGTCGGCCATTTTCTGCCGGGCTGATGCCAATATCCTTTGAAAAGTTGGGCGGGAAACTTTCATACTCTGAGCACCCTCCTCCTGCTCCAGCCCTTCCAAATCTTTCAGGCGAATCGCCTCAACTTCCTCAAGGGAAAGCAAAACCTCTTCAAGCACTCTTAGAGGTATTCCAGCCGGCTTAAAATAGGTCACATCTGGTAGAAATTCGACTCGGCGGCATTTGGGTGGTCTTGGCATAATTACATAATTTCTTCGTATATATTGAGCATATGCTCAATATTATCTTAGCAAATTTCTCCTTGGCAGTCAATATTTATTGCTTTGGAACCGGAAATTAAAGCGGAAATTCTCGGGAACGTTGAGAATAATCGGACACCAGACAGGTTTCTATTATGTGCCGGGCATATAATATCATATATCGCCAAATCGCCGGCAATTATTCGTAAGGCTATTTATTATCATCCATTATTTGTGATGGCTCTATGGACTCTTGCATCCGGTCCAGCTGCCGCTGCAACCTTCTCTGCTTCCGCTGCATGGCTAACACATAGCCGAAGACGACTGCCCAGATAACGGTATAGGCTGCCAGGAGATAACCTAAATTTTCCATAACGCATTCACCTCCTATTCTGTGTGCATACTTTTCAAACGTTTGACGTCAATCTCCGTGGATTTCAGGGTGGCACTCTGGATGGTCAGGATAACATACAACACGGTAAAAGCGGCAATACATACCAGCAGGGTCATGAGCATAGTTGTTGTCAGTCCGCCTTCGAAGATTATGGTGGTTGGATGCTGCGTCCGCCAGAGGTTTACCGTTGTGAAAACAATGGGCACATCAATGAATCCCACAATGCCTATCACTGCGCTGAATCTGGCACCCCGGGCTGGTTCGGTGGCAAAACTGCGCACCAGAAGATAAGCAATATAAATCAGCCAGAGTACCAGGGATGTTGTCAGGCGGGCATCCCAGGTCCACCAGACGCCCCAGACCGCTTTTGCCCATATAGGACCGGTAATTAAGACCAGTGTGGTAAAAATAACGCCCGCCTCCGCCGAAGCATGGGCAATGGTGTCCCATTTTATCTCCCGCTTCCAGAGGTAGAGAATGCTGAAGATGAAGGTGATAAAAAATGCCAGGAAGCTGACCCAGGCTACGGGTACATGAAAATAGAAGATACGCTGCACTATGCCGGTGTGTTTCTCGGTGGGTACGTATATAAAGACCATATAGAGAGCGGCTATCATCAGAGCCAGGCCTGCTCCCCAAAGGACACTATCCCTCAGAATGTGCTTGTCATTCATATAAAGTTGCTCTCCCGCTACAGATTCCTGGCTACTCCTCAACCACAAACTCAAAAACCAGTGTGGCTATCACCAGATAAATAATATCAAAGGCAATCATTATTTGCAGCCATGTCAGCATATCTCCCCAGGGCTTGCCAGCCAGTACCGATGTGGTAGATTTTACCGCGGCGACAATCACGGGCACGACAACGGGTAAAAAGAGGATGGGGAGCATGATATCCCGGGCGCGGGTGTTTATGGCTACGGCGGAAAACAGGGTACCCACGGCCGCAAAGCCCATAATTGCCAGTACAATGATAAGGGCAAGTCTTGGCAAGAAGAGGGGCAGATTAAAAAGGGCCAGGAATATTGGCGTTATAACAATGGCAACAGCCAGCATGAAGGTGAAACTACCTGCCAGCTTACCCCAGTAGATGACGGCACGGTCCACGGGACAGAGCATCAGTCCCTCCAGACGAGAGTTCTCCTTCTCCACGGCGAATATACGGTTAAAGCCGATGACTCCACCGAAGGTTAAAGCTACCCATAAAATACCGGGAGCCACCATCTCTGTCATACCAGTCCTTGCGCCAAAAGCAAAATTAAAAATCACGACCACCAACAGGGCAAAGACCAGTACGGAGACAATAATCTCCTTGGTTCTGAGCTCTGTCAGCATGTCCTTCCAGAAAATGGCGAGTATTTTGATAAACATGTTGTTCATCTGTCTATCCCCGTGTACTGGTCATAGACCCGTCGGAAGTTGGCTGTGTCTACCTCATGTTTGGGTGCCTGATAAACGACCCTGCCCCGGTCAAGGATAATGACACTATCCCCCAGTTCAAATCCGCGTTCCAGATTGTGGGTGGTCATCACTACAGTACGACTGCCGGAGTTGATACTGCTCAAGACATCTCTTATCACGTTACTGGCATGCGGGTCGAGGCCCACCTCGGGCTCGTCAAGAAACAGAATTAAGGGATCAGGGAGGACAGCGCGAGCAATAGAGGCTCTCCGCTGTAAGCCGTGTGAGAGCGTGCCTGCCCGGTCATGCAGGCGAGACTCCAGCTGCACCCAGGATACCGCTTCTTTGATTCGCTGTTCTAAATTCGGGACATCGTACATTTTGCCGTAAAATTTCAGGTTTTCATAAACGGTAAGGTCGTCATAAAGGAAGGTCTCATGGCTGACCAGATTTATCCTGCGCCTGATTTGTGCCGGTCTGTTACGGATATCAATGCCATCCAGCCACACCCTGCCGGAGGATGGCTTGACCAGTGTTGACAGTATTTTCAGCAGGGTTGTTTTTCCAGCCCCGTTGGGGCCGAAGATAACAAGGTGCTCACCCCGGCTTACCCTCAGGTCAATGCCCCTCAGGGCATAGCGCTCCCCGAAGGACTTGGTCAACTCCTGAACTTCAATAGCACAGGAAGAAGAAGCCGGAACCTCTTCATTCATTGGATTTTTTTCTCCTCACTTTTTTCAACGGGTAAACAATAATGCCAGCAATCACCACCGCTATAATAACCCAGAGGATTGTCAAAAACATACTGCCATTCTCAGACAAATTGGAAAGACGAAGGTTTATCACGGTACCGTGGGGCAGGTCTTCTCCCCGGAAGTGGATGAAGCGCTCTCCGGTACTGGTAAATACAGGCTCGGCTGGCGCTAACTGGGTGACGGCAACCTCAATTTCCTCGCCGCCTACCATGAGTTCGTAAATATCCATGGGATAGCTAATCTCTAAGGGAATGGCAAACTCATCTGAATCCGGTTTCACCAGACTGTAAGAGTAGACAAGCTGTGTCTCACCCGGGGGAAGCGGCACGAGATAGGCGACGCTATTATTGTCCCGAAGCTCGTAGTCTGGCATCAGCTCTTGAGGCGCCTCAAAGTCGGTGGCTCCCTCGGGTAGAGCAAAGACCAGCACCCCGTCTGTCCCTACGTATGTCCTGTCTCCGTCGTTAATCAGCCAGAAGACCTCGGTTACCAGCAGGCTTTCTTCTTCAATTTTTATAATGGTGTGGGCTAACCCGACACTTATCGCCTCGTCACTGACAGTAGTATCACAGACCCCGGCCTTTATATATGCCGTCGTTTCCCCGGGTTTAAAAGCAACCGGATAGTAGTAATCAACCTCCATATATCTGGCTGAGACCAGATGTTTATACTCCATGACAACATTGTCGAACTGGAATTCACCTTTCTGTTCAGTTGTGGTAGTTCTTGTTTCTGCCATCATATCATCTACGTAGGTAATCAGGGTAACTTCCACTCCGGCCACGCTAC
Organism: uncultured Dehalococcoidaceae bacterium; assembly: GCA_964456395.1. Taxonomy (GTDB): domain Bacteria; phylum Chloroflexota; class Dehalococcoidia; order Dehalococcoidales; family RBG-16-60-22; genus CAYWAU01. The sequence continues at coordinate 4,313 of CAYWAU010000010.1, read as the reverse complement.
TGCCCCCTTGGGTGTCATTAACGACCTGTCCATTAATGACTCCTTCGCCTGATTCCTGAGCCAGAGCGGCTAACGGCATTCCAAAAACCAGTAATATGGCTAAGATTGCAGTAAAACGTCGCATAATTTATCCTTCAGCTCCGGATAACTGTTTCTCCTTTGAGGAAAAGGTGACGGCTCCCCCCAGTAAGAAGAACCCTCCCCCCACCCATATCCAGACAATCAGGGGATTCACCAGAACCCGGAAGGTGGCTGATTTATCCCCGGGGTCAAAACCGGTCCAGACCAGCGAAACGAATAAGTCCTCTGCCGCCGTGGTACGCACCGCTACTTCGGCGAAGTGGTCATCATGGCTGAACCAGTAATCATAGCTTGGGCGCATCATTCCTGCCGGATGGTCATTTCGGCTTATTGACATGGACGCAACCGCGCTGACCTTCACATTATCCTGCTTCAGCACCAGTTCATGGTAGGTCAGTTGATAGTCGCCAATATTCATTGATTCGCCTATATTGAGCGTTGCCGTTTTTTCAATATCGTAGAAAGAGGAAGCGATAATACCGAGGGCAATGAGAATAATACCGACGTGCGCTAGAAAGCCACCGTAACGCCCCCGGTTGCTATTAATAAGGGAGAAGAATGCCCGGATGCAGTTTTCTCCCCTGGTACGGCGCCGGGCTCTTGTGCCCCGGTACCACTCCAGACAAATGGTGAGCAGGGGTAAACCGCATATTATGGCTGCGACCGCATACCAGTTACCGATACCGGTAATCAGTATAATGATGGCAATAACAATAGTGACCGATAGAGTGTATAATATATTTCGCTTGAGCGAGTGCCAGGCCGATTTACCCCAGCCAAGCAGGGGGCAAATTCCCATAAGGAACACAAGGAGAAGCATGATTGGCCCGCAGGTCCGGTCGAAGAAGCTGCGGTCCACAGCTATCTTCATGCCCCCAAGTGCCTCAATTACCCGGGGCAGCACCGTTCCGGCCAAGATTACAAAAACGAGAACTGCCAGGATGATATTGGTCAGGAGAAAGGCGCCTTCACGGGAAACAAGAGATGAGGGTTTCTCCTCTCTCCCCGAATCCCTGCGGCGGCGATATATCAGCCAGAAGGAACTGAGCAAAGCCACCAGAATGGCCGTCAGGATATAAGGAGGAAATGGTGAGCCGTAGAAGCCGTGCAGGGGTGACTCAATGCCTCCGTGAGTGATAAAGGGGCTGAGCAGGGTCAGCGCGAAAGTGAAGATGATAAGAAGCAGGCTCCAGGTCTGCAGATAATTCTTGCGTCTTCTCACGGCAATTGAATGGAGAAAGGCGGTCGCCAGCAACCAGGGCATCAGTCCGGCATTCTCAACCGGGTCCCATGCCCAGTACCCTCCCCAACCCAGCTCATTGTAAGACCACCACATTCCCAACAGGTTGCCCAGACCCAGCGCGCACCAGGCGAAGATTGTCCAGCTCCGAACCCTGATACTCCATTCAGCGCCAGGGCTACGAGTAATCAGTGCCGCTATAACCAAAGCGAACACGGCGGCGATGCCGGCAAATCCCAGGTACAGCAGGGGAGGGTGAATCAGCATGCCGAAGTTCTGCAGTAAAGGATTTAAGCCAAAGCCGTCAGCGGGAGGAGACGGATGTTTTTCAAATACGTTTACACCGAGTGTAACCAGGGCTATGAAAAATATCTCCATGATTGCCAGGATGGCAAGAGCGTAAGATATAATCGGCTGGTGACTGTCTCTTTCCCGGGGAACGAGCAAGGCGGCAAACAGCGCAATCAGCCAACCCCAGAGGAAAATAGAGCCGGCTTTATCAGCATACAGGGCGCTCAGCGTATAGACGGCGGACAGGTGCTGGCTGGAATGTCCAGCCACAATCTTGAGGCTGAAATCTTTGGTAAAAAACGCGAATAAAATTATGGCCAGCGCCAGTGTGTATAGTCCAAAAACGGCCAGGATACTATTTCGGGCACCCAATGTCAGGCGTCTGGAGCCAGTCCTGGCACCAGCCACAGAAGCTACTACCGCGAATATGGCTACTGGGAGAGCTATTAATAAAGCGGTGTATCCTATTTGTGTCATCTGTAGTACTAATCTTCGGGTTCATACTTGGAGGGACATTTCAGAATAAGTTGAGTCGCCCGCAGTATCCCGTCGGAGTGGTACTCCCCTTCGACAAGGATATTGGAGCCTGCTTTGAAAACACTGGGCTTGGCTCCCTTGTAAATCACCTCCATATTATCACCGCCCTCGGTGATGATAAACCTGAGCTCAAGGTCTTCAGCATTCCAGTCAACAGGACTATCCGCTATCTTACCCGCCACCCGTACGCTGGTATCATAAAGCTCAGTGCCCCTGTCAAAGAACTCGCTTACCGTTACGTAGTAGCTCACGGAGCTGCCGAAGCTGAGGTAAAGCAGGTAAGCTACCACCACCAGCAATATACCCCCCCCAATTATATACTTTTTCCCCACGCTCCCCTTATCTTTAACAAACTTCTACCTCTTTTACCTGACATCCCTATTTTTAGTCTACTCTGGCAGCAGATATAGTGTCAATGAAAACAGCCGTATTATACAGACTGGCAGTCTCATAACAAGCTGTGTGAAAAACTCGCTAAAATACTTGCCAACTAAGGTTGACTTAGTATACCGTAGTATGGTATATTCTAGAAGTTTCAATTATCCTTAATACTGGTTGGTTTCTACATACCTATCGTTGGCTAGAGTTGACTGTAATTAAGTAACGTTTGCTAATATCTGAGCCAGTGTATACATAGATTTTAATATCAACAGGAATCAAGCAGGAGGAGTATTGATGCAAAAAAGGCTATGGACGAACGTAGCGGTTGTTATTGCTTTAATGTCGCTACTCGTTGCGTTGCCACTGCTCGGAGCTTGCGGTGAAAAAGAAGAGCCCCCTCTCGTAGTGGAACCGGCGCCAACACCAGCACCTCCATCGGAGCCAGCCGGATTTGACGCAGTTCATGCTGCTGTCAGCCAGTACCTGAACTCCGGCAGTACCTGGAACATCAAAGCCGAAGACCTCTTCCTGCTGCTCAATGATGATGATACCGACAATGACCCGTTCATTATCAGTGTGCGTAAGCCGGAGCACTATGCCAAGGGTCATATCCCTGGTGCCGTAAATATCCCCTTCGGCGATATAGCCAAGGATGGCACCCTAAACGCTCTACCCGGAGACAAAAAGATAGTCGTCTACTGCTATACCGGCCACTCTGGCAGCCAGGCCACCGCTGTGCTGGGCGCTCTGGGCTTTGACGTTGTTAATCTCCTCCACGGTATGAGCTCCTGGACCAAAGATACTGAAGTAGCTCCAAACAGATTTACTCCTGAAGAGCGCCAGGATTTTGCCTTTGAAACCACACCCAACCAGGCCTCGGAAACCTATGCTTTCCCCGCCATGGATAAAACTGTCAGAGGCGCTACTCAGGCCTACAGTAAACCCAAGAATATTACCAGTGAAGACCTCTTCCTGCTGCTCAATGATGATGATACCGGCAATAACCCGTTCATTATCAGTGTGCGTAAGCCGGAGGACTATGCCAAGGGACACATCCCCGGTGCCGTTAATATTGGTTTCACGGCGCTGGCGCAGAGGGATACCCTGGCCAAGCTCCCCTCCGACAGGCCGATTGTGGCCTACTGCTACACCGGTCATACCGGGTCTCAGGCCACCGCCTTGCTGAACATACTGGGCTATGACGCTACCAATCTGCTGTTTGGCATGTGCTCCTGGAGTCAAAATGCGGAAGTTGCCCCCAAATGCTTCAATAATGAGACTGCTTCCATGGACTATGACTTCGAGCTGACTCCCAATGTCTTTGTGCCCAAGGAAGCACCGGTTACACCGCCCGAGGAAGAACCTCTTCCCTTACTTGAGGAAGCGATTGTGATGGCGGGAGACACCTGTGTTGCCTGTCACAGCAGTCAAGCCCTTCTCCAGAAAGTGGCATCGCCAGAAGTAGGGGAAAAGTCAGAAGCAACATCAGGCGAAGGCTGAGCGGGAGAGCTGCCTCCGTTGGAGGTATGGCAAAAGGTCTTCGTGAATAATGCTGAATTTGTCAAGGATATACACGGCAGCGTGGGATGTGTCATCTGTCACGGCGGCAACAGCCGTGAGGAGGAAAAGGAAATAGCCCACGCGGGTCTGGTAGCTGACCCATCTGAGGGTAATTGCAACACCTGCCATAAAGATATTGCCCACATGAACGAGATGAGCCTGCACACCACAGTAAGCGGAATGAAATCCGCTCTTGAAGCTAGGGGAGGTAACCTGGAAGAGG
>CAYWAU010000009.1:5296-23922 GCA_964456395.1 uncultured Dehalococcoidaceae bacterium | reverse complement strand
GCCATGTCGCGGTGTTTGATGTGGGAAATCTCGTGCCCGAGGACAGCCTTGAGTTCATCCCGGCTCAGCAACTTCAGTATGCCGCGGGTAACACAGACCCGCCCGTCACCTCGCGTTCTACCGAAGGCGAAGGCATTGGGTATATTCAGCTGCGAGATGCCGACTTTAGGCTTGGGGATATTGGCGGCTTCGGCCAGTTCCGCCACCATCCGGTGCAGGTCTGGCTCCTCCTTTTCTGACACCCATTTTACCCTCATCACCCGGCCAACCATAGCCGGGCCAATCAGGTACTGGAGACCGAGAAAGAAGAAAGCCAGAATGATATAGGTCACCGCGCTACCGGCACCCATCCAGGTGCCGATGCCGACAATGACGCCGTAAAGGATGCCGAACATGACGGCAATCAGCAGGAACATTCTGGTTTGCAGCCACATAATATACCACCTCCCTCAATTTATATTTTATAACATTAGTTTGCCGTAGGCAATAAGTTTGGTCAGCTTTAAGATTGCAATCATTGTGCGTATTCTTGTCTTTTGTTCGGTAAATGACTAGAATTAGGAAAGAGAAAGGAGTGAGTGTATGACTGAGAAGCGGTATCCCAGGTGCGCCCGGTGTCCCGTCGAGATTTGTGGAAACTGGGGCAAGAAGGCGAGTGACGGTCCTCCCTCTCTGGAGAAAACCCCGGCTTTTTGCCCTATGAGGCTCATGCCGGAGGTGATTAGCGAGGCGGTGTTGGAGTATGATAAGCCGGATGTTAAGGAGTTCGCTCGCCTGGCTTCCGTGCAGGAGTTTGAGTGTTACGAGCATCTGCCGGAGGGTCTGAGAACGAAGACCCCACGGGTTGAGGAGTTGATTCAGTTTGCCCGGAAATGCGGCTATAAGAGGCTGGGCATTGCTTTTTGCGGCGGGCTTATGAATGAAGCTGGTATGCTGACGGATGTTCTGGAGAACAAAGGGTTTGAAGTTGTCTCCGTCATGTGTAAGGCGGGTGCCGTCCCCAAGGAAAGGATTGGCATAAGAGATGATGAGAAGATCTCGGGTCCAGGTAACTGGGAAACTATGTGCAGCCCCATAACCCAGGCTGAAATCATGAACCGGTCGGATGTTGATTTGGCAATTATGCTTGGACTCTGTATCGGGCACGATACCTTGTTTATTAAATACTGCCGTGTTCCTATGACAGTATTAGCAGTGAAGGATAGGGTTTTTGGGCATAACCCTATGGCGGCTCTTTACCTTTCCGCCTCTCCTTACTATGGAAGGCTGAGGACGAAAGCGGAATAAAGGCGCAGGTTCCCGAGCTCAATGCGGCGCTGTCAACGGTATTCATAATAATATTGAGTACGGAGGTCAGGGGAAATGGCTATGATGGAGGTGAGCATTGTTCCGGTAGGGACACCGACGCCCTCGGTCAGCCAGTATGTTGCCGGGGCTGTTCGGATATTGCAGGGTGAACCGGGCATTAAATACGAGCTGACCGCCATGGGCACGATTATTGAGGGTGACATGGAACGGCTCCTGACTTTAGCCGGCAGAATGCACGAGTCTGCCTTTGAGGCTGGGGTGATGAGGGTGGTCACGAACATTAAGATTGACGAGCGCCGTGATAAACCTTTGACCATGAACGGTAAAATAGATGCTGTCAGGAAAAAGCTTGGGCAGTAGGCGGCAAGACGGTTAGTTCTCCCTGGGTATGACCTCTTTAATACCTTGCTGGAAGCGGAGAAAGTAGCTTAGTGACATTAGCTCATATTATCATCCTGCTGGTAACCGGCATCGGGGTCGGCTTTGCCAGTGGTCTTTTAGGTCTTGGCGGCGCCTTCATCATGACTCCAGTGCAGTACATTGTATTTACTGATATGGGACTGCCGCCAGATACGGCGATAAAGCTGGCATTTGGCACCAACTTGTTGGTCGTCTTGCCTACCGCTGCCAGCGGGGCATGGCGACATCATCAGAAGGGGGTGGTATGGTGGCGGGCTGCTATTATCATGGGGGGTTGCAGTCTGATTTTTGCTTTTGCCGGGGCTACGCTGGCGGCTCACCTCCCCGGGGTGGCGCTTAAGACTATCTATGGAGCTATCGTTCTACTCGCTGGCATCAGGATGCTTATCGACAGACAGCAACAAGTCGAGAAGGAACCTGTGGATAATCCATGGATATGGACTGCCTGGGCTATTCCGCTGGGCATAATATCCGGTGTTTTCGGTATTGGCGGTGCTGTCGTGATGATTCCGGTAATGGTGCTGGCGCTTAAATTCAATATGCATAATGCCGTAGCTACATCGTTAGCAGTGATGATATTCACCAGTATTGGCGGTGTTATTGGCTATATTGTCAATGGTATCGGGGTTGCCGACCTGCCGCCCTATTCCGTTGGCTACGTTAATCTGCCCTCATGGTTTATTCTGGCGATTACCAGCGTCGGCATGGCGCAGGTGGGTGCTATCACAGCTCACAGGCTGCCAGCCAGGCAGTTAAAATATATCTTTATCGTGGTGATGTTCTATATGGGACTAAAGATGATAGGCGTCTTTGACTGGCTTGGATGGCCAATATAATAGGAGGGAGTTATGGAGATTAAAATCACAACACTTAGTGAGAACTCGGCCGGTATTAGTTTTCTGGCGGAATGGGGCCTTAGTATGCTTGTAGAGGCCGACGGCCAGAAGATTTTGTTTGATACCGGCGCCGGTATCGCCGCGGTTCACAACGCTCATCTGATGGGGGTTGACCTGTCAACTGTTGACCGGATTGTGCTGAGCCACGGGCATTATGACCATACTGGCGGATTACTTGAAGTCTTAACATTGGCGGGGGGGAAGGAGGTCATTGCCCATCCGGCTATCTGGGGGAGCAAGTACGGCCAGATTGAGGGTGGTCCGGTGAGGTATGTCGGTATTCCCTTCGTCAGGGAAGGGCTTGAAGCGCTGGGGGCGTCGTTTATCCTGTCTGACGAGCCGGTGAAGCTCTCCGCCAATATAATGACCACCGGTGAAATACCCATGGTTACCGACTATGAGGCAGTCGAGACTTACCTGCTCATCAAAGAAGGGGAGGAGTTCAAGCAGGACAGCATTCCCGACGACCTTGCCCTGATTATTGATACCGAGTTCGGGCTGGTAGTCATCCTTGGCTGTGCTCATCGCGGCATAGTCAACATACTGCGACATGTTCAGAAGTTGACCGGTAAAGAGTTAATCTATGCCGCTATCGGCGGCACGCACCTCGTTCATGCTTCTCAGGAGCGCCTTGACAGGACAGCGGCGGCATTGAAGGAAATGGGCGTGCAGTATCTAGGTGCTTCTCACTGCACCGGATTTGCCTCTGCGGCATTTCTGTTGCGGGAGTTTGGTGACAGGTTCTTTCTGAACAATGCCGGTACATGCTTGACCCTGCCTTTTTAGTGAAATAGCGATGATGCCGATAGCGAGTGTTGCATTTGCATTCCAAGCCTATTGGTGCTATAATTTAACCACGATTTAACCGCTAGGGGTGCTCAGGGCTGAGAGGCTTTGTGATGCCGACCCTTTGAACCTGACCTCGTTAATGCGAGCGTAGGGAAGCGGCAGTAACGCTGGCCAGGGGTCAGGCATTATGAGCCGAAGCCCTTGGTTTTATATTTATATGGAGGCTAAAATGACTCAACTGGAATTAGCCAGAGAAGGTAGTATCTCTCCGCAAATGGAGGCGGTGGCGCGGGCTGAAGGGCTGGAAGCCGAGTTCATCCGTCAGGGTGTGGCTAAAGGGACGGTGGTAATTCCGGCTAATGTCAGGCATGCCGGCCTTGTTCCCTGTGGCATCGGCGAGGGGCTGTCAACCAAGGTCAATGCCAATATCGGGACTTCCTCTGATTTTGGCAGCGTTGATACCGAGCTGGAAAAGCTGCGGGTTGCCGCTGATGCCGGGACGGATACCGTCATGGATTTAAGCACCGGCGGCGATATAGCTGCTATCAGGCGGGCAATTATTGCCTCCAGTTCCCTGTCCATAGGGACGGTGCCTGTTTACCAGGCGGGCATTGAAGCCATAGGGAAACACGGCGCCATAGTCAAAATGAGCATTGATGAGCTGTTTAATGCTATTGAAGAGAATGCCCGGGACGGCGTTGATTTCATAACGGTGCACTGCGGCGTCACGCAGTCAGCCATTGCCCGGCTCAAACAGCAGGGCAGGGTGGCTGATGTTGTCTCGCGCGGGGGCGCTTTCCTGATCGGCTGGATGCTGCACAATGAACGGGAGAACCCGCTTTATGAGGAGTATGACCGCCTGCTGGATATAGCCCGTGAATTTGATGTTACTCTCAGCCTCGGCGATGGCATGCGTCCGGGCTGTCTGGCGGATGCCACCGACCGTCCTCAGGTGGAGGAGTTAATCACTTTAGGGGAGCTGGTAGAGAGGGCGCAGCAGGCTGGCGTTCAGGTAATGGTTGAGGGACCGGGGCACCTGCCCCTGAATCAAATTGAGACCAATGTCCGTTTGCAGAAGACTATCTGCAAGGGAGCTCCATTCTATGTCCTGGGTCCGCTGGTGACCGATATCGCCGCCGGCTACGACCATATCACCGGGGCTATCGGCGGTGCCATTGCCGCCGCGGCTGGCGCCGACTTTCTCTGCTACGTGACGCCTTCGGAGCACCTCGCCATACCCGATGTTGAAGACGTCAGGGAGGGCGTCATCGCCTCGCGCATCGCCGCCCATGCCGCTGACATCGTGAAAGGCGTAAAAGGTGCCGAGGATAAGGACAGGCAGATGTCTCTGGCGCGCAAGCACCTTGACTGGGAAGAGCAGGCTAGGCTTGCCCTTGACCAGGAGCGGTCACGCCGGGTTCACCGCGAGCGGGCTACCACCGGCTCGGCCTGCAGTATGTGCGGGCAGTACTGCGCTATGGACCTCGTGGCGAAGTACCTGGGTGTCAAAGCGGCCAAGTGCTAGGGATTCTTGTATCACTTAAGTTGTGCCCTTTGTAACGCACTTTCCAGAACCTCAGGGTTCACTTGGTTGACTTTTGTGCCCATTGTAGTAGAATTTAGATAACATGAAGCTTTTTGGCACCTCCGGCATACGAGCCGTCTTTAATAAAGACCTGGTAGAACTGGCATTTAAGGTGGGGCTGGCGGTGGGCAGGAATCACGGCAGCGTGGTGGTGGGAACTGACACCAGGACTTCCGGTGATGCCATGAAACATGCTGTCATCTCTGGCCTGCTGGCGTCAGGTGCCCGGTGCCGTGATGCCGGGGTGGCGCCCACGCCGACGCTGGCTTTTATCACCAGGGAATTTGATGCCGGGGTAATGATTACGGCGTCTCATAATCCCCCGGAATACAACGGTATAAAACTCTTGAACCCGGATGGCTCTTCATTTGATTCTCTCCAGCAGGAGCAGATGGAAGAAGCCATTTTGGGTGGATTGGCAGCTGTGGCTCAATGGAACGAGATTAAGCATAGCGGCGTTCAGGACGGAGTCGTTGAGCATCATATTGAGAGCATATTACCCAGCTTCCCGGCTGAATTGAAACTCAAGGTGGTGGTGGATGCGGGTTGCGGGGCGGCTTACGAGATAACTCCTCAACTGTTGAAAAAGCTTGGCTGTGAAGTGATAACCCTGAACTGCTACCCCAGCGGATTCTTCCCCCGCGGCATTGAGCCGACCGAGGCCAATCTGGAGGACCTGAGGAAGGCGGTTAAAGAGACCGGCGCCGACCTCGGTATTGCCCATGATGGCGATGCCGACCGTATGATGGCCGTTGATGACCGTGGTGAGTTTATCTCCGGGGACAGACTGCTGGCGCTTTTTGCCTGGGCGGTGGGGGCTAAAGAAGTGGTGACAACGCTGGATGCCTCCATGGCTATTGACGAGATGGGTTTGAGTGTCAGGCGAACGAGGATTGGGGATACCTGGGTATCCGAGGAATTGAGGAATGGTGGCGATTTTGGTGGTGAAGCATCAGGGAGCTGGATTTTTCCCGGTATCTCGCTGTGCCCTGACGGTATCTATGCCGCGGCTCAGGTTGTGGCTATAGCCAGCCGGCAAAAGCTTTCGGAGCTGGTTGACAATATACCGGCTTATCCGCTGCTTCGGGGTAGCGTCGGCAGTGACGGGGTAATAATGTCTGCTCTGGAGTCAGGGTTAATGACTATGGAGCCGTTATCTGTGAGCAATATTGATGGTATTAAGCTGAGCTTTGAGGATGGCTGGTTGCTGGTCCGTGCCTCGGGCACCGAGCCCAAAATCAGGCTGACGGCTGAGGCAAAAAGCGAGGCGAAAGTGCACCAGCTATATGAAGATGGACTCAGAGCCATCAGGGATTCTGTAAATGCCGGGGAGAGGGCAGATTGAAAGCAGTTGTTTTAGCCGCCGGTGAAGGTAGCCGGATGCGTCCTCTTACGCACACCAGACCCAAGGTAATGCTGCCTATCGCCAATAAGCCTATTGTGGAGCACCTTCTCATTGAAGCCAGAGAAGCTGGCATCGGTGAGTTTATCTTCATTGTCGGTTATTGTGATGAGCAGGTACGCAATTATTTTGGCAAAGGGGAGAAGTGGGGGGTGAATATCGCCTATTATGAACAGAGGAAACAGCTGGGTACGGCGGACGCTCTCAGAATGGTTGAAAGTATGCTGGATGGGAAATTCCTGGTGATGAACGGCGATGTTGTTGTCCGACGGGAGGACATCGGCAGATTGGTCAATAACGGTGGCAATACCATGAGTGTCATTGAGGTTAAGGATACCCGGGGCTTGGGCATGGTTGAGCTGTCTGAGGGTAAAGTCGTCCAGATTTACGAGAAGACGCAGAAGCCACCGACCCTGATGGCGAATACGGGGCTGTATCTGTTTACCCCGGAAATATTCAGTGCCATATCCCAGACGGCAAAGTCACCGCGGGGCGAGTACGAGATAACCGATTCCCTTCAGTTGCTGATGGAGGCGGGACACGACCTTTTTTATCAGGAGATAGAATACTGGCTTGACCTCAGTTACCCCTGGGATTTGTTGCCGGCCAATGAATCACTGCTGGCTGGCCTTGAGTCACAGAACCTGGGTGAGGTTGAGGATAATGTGGTGATGAAGGGGGCTGTTTCTATCGGCAAAGACACGGCGGTAAAGTCAGGCTCTTACATTATTGGCCCGGTGATAATCGGGGATGGTTGTGAAATAGGGCCGAACTGCTATATTCGTCCTTCTACTATGATTGGTGACGGCTGTCACGTTGGCGCCTCCGTTGAGGTCAAGAACTCGATAATAATGAAGGGCAGCAAGCTTCCCCACCATAACTACGTGGGTGACAGTGTCATTGGCGAACGATGTAATCTCGGTGCCGGCACCAAGATTGCCAATCTGAGGCTGGATAAAAAGGATATACAGGTTGCTGGCATAGATACCAGAAGACGCAAGCTGGGGGCGATAATCGGTGACCAGGTTGAAACCGGAATAAATGCCTCCATTAATGTCGGTTGTATGATTGGTAATAATACCTTCATCGGGCCGGGGGCGTTGGTCAGCGGGATTATTCTACCGGATTCAAAGATATTTTAAAGGGGTGGTTAATGAAGCAGGCAGTAGTTTTAACGGCAGGCGAGGGGCAGAGGCTCAGACCATTTACCGTTACCAGGCCAAAGGCGATGCTTTCCATAGCGGATAAACCGATACTACAGTATGTTGTGGAGGCGCTGGCACAGAATGGAATTCGCAACATTGTGTTCGTGGTGGGCTACCGGAAAGAACAGGTATATGATTATATGGGTGCCGGGGAGCGGTTTGGCGTTGATATAACCTATGTAACTCAGGAGACGCAGTTAGGCACAGCTCATGCCCTGTTACAGGCCAGGGAGGTAGCTGAGGAAGAGTTCCTGGTTCTACCCGGGGATAACCTGATTGAAGCTGGCACTATTTCCGATTTTATACAGGCGGGACCGGAAGCAGTGCTGGTAAAGAGGGTGGATAATCCGATGGGGTACGGGGTGGTGAATATAGACAGCGGTGAGGTGAAGGATATTGTAGAGAAGCCCAAGGAGGCGGGAAGCAATATAGTTAATACCGGCATTTACGCCTTTACTACCGAGGTTTTTAAGTTTGTCGAATCCGTGCTGGATATTCCAGATGCGATGAATAACATGATTGCCGGGGGTCATACCATTAAGGCTCTGGAAACTGACGGCACCTGGCTTGACGTGGTCTACCCGTGGGATATATTGAGTCTTAATGATGCTGTTCTTCGTCGCATGGAAGCCAGCCTGGGTGGTACTATTGAGGTCGGTGTTTCGCTTAAAGGGCAGGTTTCCGTAGGGGAAGGTACTGTGATACGCTCTGGCTCGTATATATCAGGGCCGGTGGTTATCGGATGTGGCTGTGATATCGGGCCCAATGTATGCATCATGCCGGGTACCAGCATCGGTGATAATGTGGTCGTTTCCCCCTTTACCGAGATGAAAAACAGCGTTATCGGTAATGATGTCAGTATTGGCACCGGTTGTATCATAAATGACTCCGTTATTGATAAGGGCTGTGTGATAAAGGGTCATTTTACTGCCTGTAGCGGTCAGAGTGAGGTCAGGGTCAATGGCGAAAGCCCGCTGGTAAATGTAGGGGCAATGCTGGGTGAGGACTGCAATCTGGATAGCAATGTGGTGGCTCAGCCAGGCGTTATCGTTGGTAACTACTGTCAAATCCAGATGCAGAAACTGATTGGTGGTCGGTTACCTGACCGCAGCCTGGTGTTTTAGTTAAATCCGGCATGTTTTGGGAAGGAAAATGCGTAACGGAGAGGATTGGAAATTAGCCGGAAATTGATGAATTATGTGTGGTATTGTTGGTTATATTGGAGAGAAAAAGGCTCAATCGGTTCTGCTTAACAGCTTGGGCAAGCTGGAGTACCGGGGCTATGATTCCTGTGGCATCGCTGTAGCGGCGGGCGGTATCGAGGTATATAAGGATATCGTCAGGGTGAAGGCGCTGGAGAAGGCACTATCACCGATTGATGGGACAATAGGCATTGGTCATACCCGCTGGGCAACCCATGGCGAGCCATCCAAGGTAAATGCTCACCCTCACTGTGACTGCACCGGCCGAATTGCTGTGGTGCACAATGGCGTGATTAATAACTTTCATAAATTGCGGGAGCAGCTGGCCAGCGAAGAGCATGTTCTGGCTTCTCAAACGGATACCGAAGTAATACCGCACCTGATTGAAAAATATTATGAGGGCGATTTGGAAAAGGCGGTTGAGCTGGCTTTACGTGATATTGAGGGTTCCTATGCTATCATCGTGTTGATGGCGGATGAACCCAGGTTAATTGCTGCCCGGAAGGACAGCCCGTTAATTATCGGTATCGGTGACCGGGAGAACATTATTGCCTCGGATGTGCCGGCGATACTTGACTATACCAGCCGGGTCATTTATTTGGAAGACGGTGATATTGCTGTGATTACCACGGACAATGTAGAGGTGAAAAGGGACGGTGCCGAGGTTGCCCGGGAAGAGCATAAAATCTTGTGGAGTGTTAAGGATGCTCAGAAGGCGGGCTATGAGCACTTCATGCTTAAGGAGATACATGAGCAGCCCAAGGTGATACGGGATACCCTCGCTGAGTATATATCAGCGGCGGAACCAGCCGCTGACCTGACAGTAGCGGGAGACATGAGCCTGGAGGATATGCTCCTGTTGGCTTGTGGCACCTCCTACCATGCTGCCCTGATAGGCAAATACATCATTGAAGGACTGGTTAGAATTCCAGTCAGAGTTGAGTTTGCTTCTGAATTTAACTACAGCGGCCAGGTATCAGGCGGAAACAAAGCGATTGTCATCACTCAATCCGGTGAGACAGCCGACGCGCTTAAGGCAATGAAGAGATTGAAAGAAGAAGGCTGTCAGGTTATTGCCATCACCAATGTGGTGGGCAGCACTGCCAGTCGAATGGCCGACCAGATTGTTTATACCAGAGCAGGGCCGGAGATAAGCGTGGCGGCTACCAAGAGTTTCCTGGCTCAGCTTATAGCCCTGTACTGGCTGGCTTTGCCGTATTCCAAGGTTGATATTAGCCGACTCGATGACCTCGTTATGGAACTCAGGCAGTTGCCGGTTAAAGTCCAGCAGGTGCTGGACAATGAGGCTGTGATTGTGGAATGTGCCCAGCGACTGGCAGAGTTTGATAATGTATTCTACATTGGCAGGGGTATTAACTATCCCGTAGCCCTGGAGGGTGCGCTCAAGCTGAAGGAGATTTCCTATATTCATGCTGAAGGCTATGCCGCCGGGGAGTTGAAGCACGGGCCGTTTGCCCTGCTGAGTAGCGGTACACCGGTAGTCGCTGTGGTGGCTCAGGATAATACCTACGAGCCCACTATTACCGGCATTAAGGAAATCAAAGCCAGGCAGTCTCCGGTACTGGCACTGGTTACTGAAGGGGATGAGAACATCGGGGCATTGGCTGACTCCATCATTACCGTGCCTGAGGTTGACCCTCTATTTTCCCCGGTGGTGAATTCGGTGGTGTTGCAGTTGCTCGCTTACCACACAGCCAAGCAGAGGGGTTGCCCCATAGACTTCCCGCGGAATCTGGCTAAAAGCGTAACCGTGGAATAAATGCTGCCTTAAATGGTGGCTGCCACCGGTACGGTAGTGAAATGCCTCTTGGATAGCTTCTCAGCAATTACCAGTATGGCTTCGGCATCGTGGTTTAATTGAGACACTAAAAATATGATTGCCGGAGATGGTGCGTCTTTGGCGGCTGCCGACAGGGTGGCGGTTGCCGGGTGATTTCTCGCCGCCTCTTCAATAGCTCTGTATTCGAAGTTAAGCACACCAAGCAGCCGCTGAGATGGTTCTGATTGTGCCCGTTTGAGCTGGATGATATTTCGCCTGATTTTGGCTATGTCAGATGGTTCCAGGTATCGGTCAGTAAATTTGACCAGGGTGATTTCTCTGACTAATTCCAGTGCCTGCCTGAGTACGGCTGTGGGGTCGGTAATAGCTGTGTTGGTGATAACAACCTGATGATTATAGGCAGCCAGTGCCGTAGGAATGCTTTCTCGTACCAGGGTTAACGCCACTGTTATCAGGTTGAAGGCTAGTTTATCGGCCTCTTCGGCATCGGTGACTGAGAGGTTGACAGCGATTATGGCTGCCTGTTCACCAGCCTCAGTATATTCTCTCACTATTAACTGGCTCAGTTTCAGGGTATGTTTCCAGTCTATATCTTTTAACTGGTCGCCGGGTTGATAAGTACGGCTGTCGTGGTATTCGACCCCTCTTTTGGGAATCGTGATAGCTTTTGGCGGAAGCGTGGTTGCCGTAACTACTCCAGCCGATGCCTGCTCCAGGTATTTCCTAGCCAGCCATTCAGCATATCTTGCCCTGGGGATTACGTGTAGTTGCAGTGGCTCAAGTACCTGGTTTATCTGTATAAAACCACGCGGGTCTATAGCCGATACCTGGAGTTGAGGGCGGGATTGCCCCGCCAGAGGTGGTGTGAAGCTGAGGTCCAGTCTTGTTTTACCTCTATTCAGGATGAAACTTTGAGGTGTGGCTTTAACCCAGGGGGCAGTCGGGATGAGATAGCTGTGCATCCCTGTCGACGCCCGATTGGTAATATGCAGGGGAGTACTGACGGTAGTACCGGCGATGACTCTTATCCTGGTGGTGGGGGTGGTGAGGGGCAGGCGGGGAATGGTAAGGAGTATTGCTATCAGCACGCCAAGCAGATACAGGGCGAAGGTGACGCCAGTAAACAGCAGGACAAGGCTGTTAAGCACTGGTGATAGTAACATGATAACCACGGCTGAGATAAACAGGGATACATAAGTATAGGTGGTATGCCGTCCGTTTCTTCCCTTGATAAACGTGGGTAGATTGCGGGCATTCTGCCTCAGGTGATGGTCAAGAAGGTAGATGGCAGGGCAGATGAATACTACCGATATTATTGGCACGGCTGTTGGCAGGAGCGGTGTCAGGCGTTCCAGTAACGGTGCCAGTATCAGCGGCGTTAAGAATACGACAGCCACGGTGACAGCCACGTTGAGTCTCGGGGGCAGTGAGCGTATGGTGGTGAATAGCATTATCAGTAATAAGACCAGTGCCGGCAGGGAGTGGGGTAGTACCGACATGATGGTGGCTGCCAGCAGAATCAGCAGTATATATATTTGACATAATAATCGGAGTGTTAGTCTATTCATTGTCTATTTTAGGCACGGGGACCTCAGCAGCTAACTCGTTGATGATTGACTCAGGGCCGATGTCCTCCATTTCAGCTTCAGCAGTGATTCGGGTTCGGTGAGAGAGGGCGGGAATAAGCAGTCTTTTAACGTCGTCGGGAATGACGAAGTCCCTTTCCTGGACGAAGGCAAATGCCCTTGCCCCGGTAAACAGGGCGATGCCAGCCCGGGTGCTGGGACCCAGTGCCACATCATGATGATTTCGGAGATTGTTGATAATGTCAAGGATATAGCCGCGGATACTATCAGCAATATGTACCTTCTTGACCTCTTGCTGGAGCTGAACAATATCACCGGGTGTGGTCACGGCTGAGATGTGCGGCTCGGAGATGGCATCAATGTCCCGCAGAATTCTGTCTTCCTCTTCCAGGCTGGGGAGGGTGCTCCATATTCGGAACATAAAGCGGTCTGTCTGCACATCACTGAGCGGTGAGGTACCGGGACCGCCATAGGGTACCTGACTGGCAATGACAATGAATGGCCGTTCCAGGGTGTGAGTTTCTCGCTCAATAGTGACCTGTTGCTCCTGCATCGCCTCAAGCAGGGCAGCCTGAGTGCGGGGGGTTGTCCGGTTCAGCTCGTCGGCTAACAGTACATTGGCGAAGATAGGCCCGGGCATAAGCGTAAAGCTGCCATCGGGACGGTAGAGGTAGAAGCCGAGAATATCAGCCGGCAGCATATCCGGGGTACCCTGCACCCTCTTGAACTGCCCGCCGATGGTATGGGCGAAGGTACGGGCAATGGTGGTTTTGGCAGTACCGGGTAAGCCTTCAATGAGCACATGTCCCTGGCTCAACAGGGCTACCAGAAGGAGTGCCTTTATATCATCCTTACCGATTACTATCCTGGATACTTCGGCAATGATATTCTTCAGTATTCCCTGTCTTTTTTCCAGTTTTATCGTCATTATCGTCTCCTTTCCAGAGGGTTTATCACGTTTATCCTGTGCCCTAATCAAGAGTAAACTGCCATGAGACTAGGTCTCCTGGGAGCCTTCCTTGTTTTTATGCCATATTGGTTTCAGCACTAAAATAAGCACCAGTATTATCAGCCCTGAAGCTCCTAAGGGGGTGGCGAGTAAACCGCGTATCTGTGTCAGCAGATTCTTGGTCTGGTGGAGCTCTGACAGTGGCAGGTGGGACTGGTCAATGTAAAGACTGTCCGTGGTAGCCGCAATATTTTGCATAAGGCTGTCATTGTCTTCTATTGCTTCCATGCTGTTAATGAACAGGCTCGGGTCGGCGATAAGTATTACCTGACCGCTGCCCAGTTGATGATGGGAGATTACGGGTAGTGGCCCCGTCGGCTCATCATCCTGCCATGTCCCGTTGCCATTCAGGTCGAGGAAGCTGAATGAAGAGGACAGGGCGAGTGTGCTGGCAGTGGCTACATTAGCCAGAGAGGTGGCGTGGTTGAAGACCAGGCTTTCACTGCCGCTGGTCAGGGGGCTGTTTTCAAGGTGGATAATCTTCGGGAATTGTTTGGTTTTGTAATTGGATAGCGGGTCAAGGAGAGTCTGCCTGGTGAAGCGTGCCTCAAGTCCCAGGTATTCCAGGACCTGGTTGCCGTGGCCGTAGTCGTCAGCCAGGATTAGCCTGCCACCCCTGCGGACAAAGCGGTTTAGTTGCTCTAATTCGGCGGGCGTGCAGTTGAGGTAGGGGATGAGAATAAGGGTTGTTCCCTGTGATGTAGCGGGCAGGTCGGACAGGGATTCTAGAGGTTTAGTCGGGTAACTGGCGGTTATATCTCTGGAGCCATTCCAGAACGGGTTCTCCACGCGAAAGTCCTCATTTGATGGGAAGAACCATATGGCTACAATCAGCAGGATGATGAGGGCTACGGTTATTAACGTTAGAAATCTACGAAGTTCCACGGGGAAGCTCCTTTTTGATAGTGGCGGCAAGCTGTTCGGCTTTGGCGGCCATGTCCTTACGCGGACTGCGGGCGGAATAGAGGGCAGTTTCAGCTATTGCGGTCAACTCGGCAAATTGTATGGTAGCGGTCGGTGAAAGCAGAGTAGCCATTTTCAGGAACTCCCGAAGGGTAACATTTGGTGCCATACTAACACCGATAATCTTGGCGACAGCCTCAAGTCCGCCCCGGTAAGCTGACAAAATTCTACCTTTTATGCCGGTGAGCCTGGGTTTGGGTTCTGGTAGTGGAGTAACAGCGGGCAGTTCTATTACCTGAGTCTGAGGGATGACCTTTTCTTCTCGTACCCGGGTTTGGCTCCTCCTGTAAATAAGCAGGCCCAGGGCAATTAAAAAGACCAGCATCAACCCTATAATCAAAGGATTTATAATAAAAATCTGCCTCTTTATTTTGAGAGGGTCGTGCCACGGTGGCAGCGATGCCACAACTATGGTTATTTCCTGGGCGCTTATTAGAGACAGGTCGAAGGATGACTCGGTAGCCGGGGTGCTGACATAGAAGGGGTTGGATGTAAGGGGCGCTGACTCTGGCAGGATAGCCAATTTGATGATGCTGGTAAAGCTGCCATCAGGAGAGGTTATGGCGGTGCTTGTTGAGTTCTTTACTTTGAGGATTACTCTGGTGTCGGCGACGGGGCCAAACTGGTCGTAAACCCTGCCACTAATCCGGATTGCTTTTGGCAGGAGAATGAGAGTCGGCATCTGGGCATCAATGTGTATCGGTAGCCTGGAGATGTTGATGCTCCGGGTCTCGGCAGCACCGGAGTAACGCCCTTGGGGGATGATGGCTATGGATAGGTTATGTTTGCCAATTAGCGCTTGTTCTGGCGGGGTTGCTTCAAGACTGAACTGACCCGCCACCGTTTCTTCGGCCAGCCGGGTATCATCCAGGAGCACGCTGACCGTTCGGTTGATATTGTCGCCGGTTGAGCTGACCCTGCCGTTAATAGTGAAGGATAGTCCGGGGTAGGCGATATCAGGTGCGGATACTTCAAGCAGGGTACGGTAGAACATGGTATTGATTGTTACTGGTGGACTCTGGCTGGCAAGATATATACCAGTATCATCACCTGTGGGTTCATATGCCGCGGTAAGGGTTATGGTGTCAGTATATCTATAAGGTATGGTTATCTTGGTTACGTATAAGCCGTCAATTCCGGTGCTGGTAGCTATCGACTGGTTACCCAGAGTGAGAGTCAGGTTTCTTTTGGCAAGGGGTTGGCCATCGCCGCTGAGTCTGCCGGAGGCAGTGATGCTGTCGCCAATGAATACTGACGCCGGGTTGATGCTGAGGCTGAGTTCGGTGGGAGTTAGCCCCGTCATTTCTACATATCTCTCGGTGAGGCGGTGCCGGAGATTGCGGAGCGTGTCAATCAGCTCTCTTAGCCGTTCAATACTCCCTTCCAGGCGGGCATGGGCCTGCCTTATCTGGCTTGTCGGGCTGGCGACAACACCCAGGTGGTCGCTCAGGGTGCCGGTGGCTATTTCAGTATCTTTCAGCAGAGAACTGGCGCCCTGAATATCCGCCTCGGCATTGTCAAGCCTTTGTTTGGCTTCATCAATCTGGTGGTGAGCCAGCAGGGTCGATGCCTCATCAAGAAGGGATTCCAGATTATTCGTGGTGGTGGATAGTTGCTGGCAGAGATTGCTGTAGCGGTCAATAGTATACCGTAGCTCGTCGGGAATATCCACGTGTCTTAGCTCGCTCAGTACGTCTTGGGCATCCCTGTGTTGTCGTCCGGCTGCCAGGTTGATGATTCTGCTGTAAGAGAGAAGGAGTGATGCCTTATCCAGCGAACCTGTAGCTGTCGTCGGGTCTTCGTGGGGGACCTGGGAGGGTTGGGCGAGGGTGGGCAGGCTAGGAGAAATCATTCCCAGCACGGCTAATGTGCAGAGCGTGATAACCAGTCTTTTCATAATAAGCTGGGTGGTGACCAATGTTCATGTTAGTATCTTGAGAACCTGAAGGCCGAAAGCAATTATAAAGCCCCCGAACAGCACGGTGCTGACCAAGGTCAGTCCGCGGCGGGCTTTGTTATTGAAATATACATACAGCTCGGTAATAATAAGAGCTTCTATGACATAGATAGTATAGTAAACATCAAGTGAATTCTGTCCTGTGGCCATCAGGATTACGGTAGTTAGTAAAAGCAGGAGGACAATGGTTAGAATATAGCGGTTATATAGCCTCATCGGATTACCTCAAGCTCAATGTAATATTTTCCATTAACTTGCTCTTCCTGTTTAATGGTGATTGGCTTGTCCCAGGCTTCTGCGGCTATTGAAGCAACTACCGTGGCCAGGGGTCCGCCCAGACACTGGTGAGACCAGGAAGCAACGTTCTCCAGACGCGGCTTATTTATTTCAACCTTGATGTGGTTATTATGGCAGATGACCCTGGTCCCATCGGCTACTCCGAGCCTTCCGGTAAACAGTGAGGTCAGGGCTGATTCAAGCTCGTCAGGGTTGGCACCCGGTTTTGACTCCAGCATGCTGGTGGCTGTACTCCCGATGGTGGAGATTAGCAGGCCAATATCTTCCGGACTGGCTCCGTATCGGGCGATAAGTCGCTGGGGCAGGGCTCTGGTTATCTCGGGGCGTGACCCGTTAGAGTGCAGAGGTATGAATGCCCGCGGTCGGTCACTGGCCAGCGAGGAGGGAAGATAGATGGCCTTGGTTTTAATGCCGAGTTCCTCTATCAGGGTGGCTATGTTATCAATGCCGGTTTCGAGGAGGAGACCGCAGACCTCGGGTGGAAGCTTGGGGATGGCCTTCCCCAGGGCTATGAGGATGAATGACAGGATAAGCATGCACATGCCCAGGGCAGTTAGCCAGATTAGATGGAAAATGAAGTAAGCCGGTAAGGATATCAGTCCCCCAGCAATCAGCAAGCCGAGCCCGCTCCATGTATACGGGTTTTTGTTTATCAATCAGGTTCCCCCTTGCCCCGTGAAAGACAATTGGCATTATTTTAACAGAATATGTGACATTTGTCAAGTAGCTTTATATGTTAATATCAAGAAATTACACCTGACAAATACTGTGGTACATAATGTAGCATTAGTTAAGTTGTCGGCAAAATCTACTGCAACATTGGCTAAAAGTGGGGTCGATGGGGTATTTACCGCTGGTGGAATGTTTGGATAGCTACCGCAATCCGGGACTTATCGGACTCTGCGGCGGACGACGAGCAGCCAGACAACTACCGCAATGATGATGACGACAGCGATAATACCTCCGATGAGCCACCAGTTGGCTCCCGGTGCCGGTGTGGCTCCCGGTACCGGTGTTGGCACAGGTGTTGGCGCCGGTGCTGGTGGTGCCGGTGTTGGTGCCGGTGCCGGTGCTGGCGCTGGTGCCGGTGCTGGTGGTGCTGGCGCTGGTGGTGCCGGCTTGGTTACGCTGAAGCTACTCAGTAGACGGTCAATCCTGACTTTGTAGCTGCCTTCGTCAGCCAGGGTTACGGTAAACGACACTGTTTCTGTCTCACCGGCTTCTATGTTGACATCCTGGCCGGCTTCCACTGTGTCATTAAGCCACAGGGTGGCAACATATGTACCGGTGCTCTCCGAGGTGTTGGTGACATTAGCTCTGATAGTGATGGCTTTGCCAATCTCAGCCTCGGACGGGTTGATTTCAACGTTGGTAACCGTGAAGTTCAGCGGTGGTAACGTCTCCGAGCCAGATATGGCGAATACTGAGAAGCGAGTGATGGTGGCCGTGTAGTAGACGTAGGTGTTATCCTCTTTTACCCGCTTGGTGGGCAGAGCAATCCATTTATTAAGCTCTGGGTCATATCGGTATAGAGCTACCGACCACTTGTGTATGGAGTTCTGCTCCAGCCAGTCCTTTTCTACGTAGAAGGTCAGGTGGCCCAGTTCTATATCGTCAGGCGTCGCATTCTCAAAGGTGATGGTGACGTAGGTGCTGGCGATTTGTTCGGCCGGCAGCATGACCAGTACCTCTGGTGGCTGGCTGTCAGATATGGCTAGAGTGGTTCCGACGTCCCTCAGCGCTTTGTTCGTCTTGATCATGAGTGTATCTAATGGTGCGGGGGTTCCTAATACCTTGCACCACTTTCCAGCTATGGTTTGTGGCGCCACATACTTGGCTCCCGTGGGCGTGTCATAGACTGGCGTCGGGTCTGCCAGGTCGGCTGGTGGCTCAGGAGACTTCTCGCCTAACAGCTGCTCGGTAGGAGCACCAGGCAGTGACTTGAAGAGTACCTCTGGCTCAATTGAATACAGCTTATCCGCCGACAGTCTGGGCAGTCTTTCCGTCAGAGATGTCTCACTCATGTCTGGTATGGTATCGTTCAGCTTCTCGGTGGACAGCTCCTCCATGACGGCAGCTGCTTTATCGGCAACGACCTCTTCTAGGATATCAGCGGCCTTGACGGTGGTGATTTCCTCAATAATATCAGCGGCCTTGGCGGTGGTGACTTCCTCAATAATATCGGCAGCCTTGGCGGTGGTGACTT
>CAYWAU010000009.1:0-5196 GCA_964456395.1 uncultured Dehalococcoidaceae bacterium | reverse complement strand
TGACTTCCTCAATAATATCGGCAGCCTTGGCGGTGGTGACTTCCTCAATAATATCAGCAGCCTCTTCAGCCTCCATCGCTTCAACGGTCTCAGCCGCCTGTTCATCTGTCATTTCCTCAATTTCTTCGGCGGTTGTTTCCTCTTCTGTCGCTCCTCCTGCTGGTACGGGTGATGGCTCTCCTGTTTCTGCTGCGGCGGGCGCAGAGAGCGTGAAGGCGCTGCTGGTCTCGGTGAATGTCTTAGTAAGGGAGGGGCCACTAGCGGCAATTTGGACTTCGACCTTATAATTATCAGTGGGCCAGCTCGATGGTGACGTCCAGGAAATTGTATATGTTATGTATGTGGCGGCGGCACCATAGCCATAGCCGTAGGTCGGGCCGAATGTGTAACCTCCACCTTTCCACGCGGCATAGCCAGTACCGTAGGTATAGCCGGCTGTCCAGCCACCGCTAGCAGTGGCGGTGACGGTGGCAGCGCCACCACCAGTCTGAGCGCTCGTGTAAGACTGGTCAGTTGAAGTAAGGGGCAGGTCAGTAAGCGAAGCCTTACGGGGACTGGTGGCACTGGTGTAATCATCATTTTGAAATATATATAGATTGATGCTTGTTATTGGTAAGAGGTCTTGGTCTTCAATGTTTACCTTTACGCTGATGGAGTGGGTGCTGCCGAGGGTTCCGGAGGGTAGACTCGGGAAAGTAACCGTAAGTGCCTTGGTTGGTGTCGCATACCACAGTGAGGCGGCTACCGCTATTACTAAAAATATCGGTAGCGCTAATCGGTATAAGCCCTTGAACGGTATTGGTACTGGCGGTAAGGATACAAGCTTCTTGTGTACAGCCGTAGCTTTTTCCCCTTTCTTAGCCTGTTCCACTCGTAACTTTCTCAGTGTGTCTCGGTCCTTCAGTATTTCGGCTATATCGGAGGGGATTCTGCCGGCTAAGGCAAGCAGCTCATCTCTGTCAGCATTCAGGTTCTCTGCCAGTTGCCTTATGACCTTTTCGCTGGGGGGTGGCAGTATACCATTTTCAATCTTGCTGAGATAAGTGAAGTCAACATTAACCTTCTCGGCAAGCTCCCTGAGGCTCAGGCCGGACTCTTTTCTCAGGTCTCTTAACTTTGTCCCGAATTTCTGATTTTCTTCCATCTCAAGCCTTCAAGAAGTGGTTAAAAGGATACAAAAGTGACAAATGAGCATATCTAGATAATATTATAGTGAATGTTGAGTAAAATGTCAAGCCCTTTTTGACCAATTTTAAGACATTTTGGTAATATTTTACAATTTTGTAAGGTGTTGAGTTGGGATTTATATGGCAAAAATTCTATTTTTGCCACTCATGTTGAGTCCTACCGTGTACCAGAAATCCTGGCTAATGCCCTTTTGTTAAGTTGAGTCGGTTGTTGAGATAAGAATGTGACTGGCTGAGGTACAGTATCTTGGGTTGAAATCTTAAAATATGGTAAAATCTAGAAGTATGGTTATCAAGACGGTAGCAACTAATCGCAAGGTTTATCACAACTATCATATAGGAGATAGTGTTGAGGCCGGAATTGCGCTCAACGGCTCGGAGATCAAGTCAATACGGGCTGGCCGGGTGAGTCTTGGTGACGCTTATGTCAGACCTGAGCGCGGGGAGTTATGGCTATTAAACGCCCATATTGCCCGCTATGAGGCAAGTAGCTATTTGAGCCATGAGCCGACAAGACCCAGGAAACTCCTGCTGCATCGCAAAGAAATTGATAACCTAACCAGCAAGGTATCGGAAAAGGGGCTGACACTGGTGCCAACCAGGTTATATATCAAGGACAGTATTGCCAAGGTGGAGATAGCACTGGCTAAGGGCAAGAGGCTTTATGATAAGCGCGAGTCTATCAGCCGCCGTGAGGTGGAGAGAGAGCTCGCCAGAGCCACAAAAAGCCGTTAATATATAAAGGAGGCAGCTGAATTTAAGCTTTCCTGAAGTAAGGGGACGCGCGGGTTCGACAGGGGAAGTAGGTTACAGGATTGCAGGCTGAGGTGCCACTACCTCATTAAACTGGTGGCAAAAAACAAACGCCGAACCAGTAATGGTTGCAGCCTAACAAATAGGCTGCCATCCAACCCGACCCCGCCTCAACGGGTTGGGATTGGGTGCCGAAAAGTTGGGGTGCCATCGCCCTGACGTCGATACGGGCGGTGAAAGAAATATCGATTGGCCCGACTTAACTCGGTCAGTTGAGGTGAGCCGGGTAAGACGAAAGAGCTGACTAAACCTGTAGTATATCCTGGACGGCTTCCTCTGGACGGGGAGTTCGACTCTCCCCCGTCTCCACCAGAAACAAAGCCGAGCCTTCAAGGGGCTCGTTTAAGATACGAATATCAGACCCTTCCCGCGAAGCCGCCACCTGAAAGACAGGTCTAAAAGGCGGCTTCGGTTTAATAGCGACGATTGATTTAGTCTGTTTGGCGTCGAATACAGGCATATCGCCTCTGTTGGAGTTCGACTGTAAATCTAACTCTATGAGTGGTATCATTGTTAGGGGTAAGTCAGTAAAGGGCATTGCGGAGCATCGCCAATACAAGCCGGGTGTGAAGTCGTTACAGAGCTATCATGCTGACATAAAGTAGCCAAACAGCGTCCGATATGGTGAAATTGGGTTTGGTTTACAGGTGTCGAGCGTAACTACGGACTGAGCACAAGGTATACGGATGAGTGAAGTTGGAGAGACCAGAGGAGTAATCTTTAACATACAACATTACTCCATTCACGATGGCCCTGGGATTCGGACTACTGTTTTTATCAAGGGATGCCCCCTGAAGTGTGTCTGGTGTCAGAACCCAGAGTCGCAAAGATTGCTACCCCAAATCTTTTTTAATAGTGATAAGTGTACCGGGTGTGGCAAATGTGTTCAGGCTTGCCCGGAGGGTGCCATTGAAATATACGAAGGGAAATCGAGGACGAACCGGAAGCTTTGCCAGGGGCACGGGAAGTGTGCTGAAGTGTGTCCCAATGAGGCCAGAAATCTGATGGGCAGATACGCCACCGCCGCGGAGGTTTCCCAGGAAGTAAACAGTGATGCCATATTCTACCAGAGGTCAGGTGGTGGTGTCACCCTGTCCGGTGGCGAGCCTCTGGCTCAACCTGAATTTGCCATCAGTTTGCTCAGTTTGTGCCGGAATGCTGGCATACATACCGCGCTGGATACATGCGGATACGTAAAGTGGGAAACATTGCGGCCGGTTCTGGATTATGTTGACCTGGTGCTGTACGACTTTAAACATATGGACCCGGCGGAGCATCAAAAGCACACCGGGGTCTCCAACAGTCTGATATTAGATAACGCCAGAAGGATTTACCATGAGTGCTCCATACCCATGCTGGCTCGGGTGCCCATAGTACCAGGGTATAACGATTCTGTTGCAAATATTGAAGCCACCGCCAAGTTCATAGTGGATGAACTGGGGACTTCCGTCAAAGTTCATCTTCTTCCATATCATAGGCTCGGTGAGACAAAATACCAAAGACTGGAAAAAACCGGCAAGTCAGTCAATATCCAGCCGCCCAGCGAGGAGTATGTACTGGAACTCAAACAGACCATTGAGTCCTTCGGCTTGACAGCTTACGTCGGCGGATGAAGCTGTTCTCAGCAGGTGGGAATTATTGAGCTGGATTCTGCAGACCGGTGACGGTTTTACCGTTGGGCCCGTTTCTTTTTTAATATCTGGTTTGAAATGGGGTTGTTGAGAGGAGAGGCTTTTAGTGAGCCGATTCAGAGAATTGAAAAAGAGCTACTGGCCATATATAATGCTTAACGCGAGCGGTATCTAAGCTACGAGTTTTTACCGGAAAATTGGGACTTTACCTTGTTTAGCGAAAGGAATGTCAAACAGGAAAGGAAGGACACGAATGATTGGCAGGGCAAGATTTGACAGGTTGCTTGAACCTAATCACATAGGGAGGGTACAGACCAGGAACCGGATAGTAAAGACAGCGGCGGGGATGTCCTACCAGACGGATGAATATATGAACGAAACGTCCAAGGCCTTCTATGAAGGACTGGCCAGGGGCGGGGTAGGTCTGCTGATGGTAGAATCACCGGCCGTTGATTATCCTTTAAGCTTGATGTTCCCCAAGCAATTTCGTCTTGATGACGACAAATTCATTAAAGGCTACAGTGAACTGGCTGAGGTTATTCACAAACACGGCTGCCCCACATTCCTGCAAATGTGGCACTGTGGACAGTGGCAGCAAAGAGAGCTATTTGGACTTCAGGGAGTGGCCGCTTCAGCCATTAGCAGAGGTATCTTGGGAGGCTCGCATTTGCTCATGGAAGTGCCTAGGGAGCTGTCCATCCCCGAGATTGAAGACCTTGTAGACAAGTTCGCCAGCACAGCTGTTCGGGCCCAGAAGGCCGGATTTGACGGCGTGGAGGTAAACGCCAGTTCCAATCACCTGCTGTCCACCTTTCTATCCCGCATATGGAATCGGCGCCAGGATGCCTATGGTGGGAGCCTGGAAAACAGGGCGCGTTTCGTGCTGGCAATCATACGGGAAATCAAAAAGCGCGCGGGGCAGGACTTCCCGGTGATTACCACCATTAATGGTATTGAGATTGGAGAAGAAGGCAAGGACGAGAACAGAACCTGCGAGGAGGGTCAGGAACTGGCTCGGATGCTGGAAGAAGCCGGCGCGGATGCCCTTCAGGTGAGGTTTTACTGGCTCCATCATGACATCAGCGTGCTTACACCTGAGGTGCTTCTCTATCCCGAGCCTCATATTCCTTTTAAATCTTTCCCTAAAGAACTCGATTGGAGCCATAAGGGGGCTGGGGCCGGCGTGCCCGTAGCCGCCGCCATCAAAAAGGCGGTCTCTATACCGGTTATTTGCGTAGGCAGACTAGACGCTGAGCTCGGGGAGAAGGCCCTGCGAGATGGCAAGGTCGACTTTATTGGTATGTGCCGGCGTATCATGGCTGACCCGGAACTGCCCAACAAGCTTGCCTCGGGAAGACTGGACGATATCAGACCATGCCTGGCCTGTCTCCAGTGCATGCATGGTCGCCCGGAGCCCGTACCATGCATGGTAAATGCTTCTCTGGGAAGAGAGCAACAATATGTAATCAAACAGGCGGATAAGAAGAAAAAGGTGCTGGTGGTTGGCGGTGGACCGGCCGGCATGGAGGCGGCCCGAGTGGCGGCGTTGAGGGGACACGAGGTAA